>CAYYUT010000069.1:0-10370 GCA_964474935.1 uncultured Spirochaetales bacterium | reverse complement strand
TGAGCGGTTGGGGGCCGGAGGCCCCCGCGCTAGGGTCGCGCCGGAGGCCGCGAGCATGGACGAGAACTCGACCGACCCGATCCGGGGACGCGGCGCCGTCGTGACCGGCGCCGCGGGAGGAATCGGGGTCGCACTCGCCCGCGCCTTCGGACGACGCGGCGCGAGACTGGTGCTCGCGGATCTCTCCGAGGAGCGCCTCGGCGATGTCGCCCGGGCCATGCAGACCGAGGGGTACGAGGTCGCCGCGGTGCCGACCGACGTGACCCGTCCCGACTCGGTCGAGGCCCTCGCCCGGCAGACCTTCGATCGCTTCGGAACCGCCCACATCGTGTGCAACAACGCCGGCGTGAGCCTGATGGGAGAGATGTGGAAGGCTCCCTACTCCGAATGGAAGTTCGTCATGGACGTGAACTTCTGGGGCGTGGTCCACGGAGTCCGCGCCTTCGTGCCCAGGCTCGTCGAGCAGGGGGACGGACACGTCGTCAACACGGCGTCGATGGCCGGCCTGGTGGGGATGAGCTGGCTCGGGATCTACGCCGCGTCGAAGTTCGCCGTGGTCGGATTGTCCGAGTCGCTGCGTCGCGAGCTCGCGCCGCACGGAGTGGCGGTGAGTGTGCTCTGCCCGATGATCGTCGACACCCAGATCAACCGGAACTCGGCCCGGCTGCTCGGCCGGGTGGCGGGCGTCCCCGAGCCCGAGGTGCCTTCGGCCGCCACGGGCGCGATGCAGGGGGGCGTGGTGTCGCCGGAGCACGTAGCGGCCCGCGTGGTCGAGGGCATCGAACAGCGTCGGCTCCACATCCTCACCCATCCCGAGCAGCGCGCGTTCCTCGCGCGGCGGTCGGCGAGGCTCGACGCCGCTTTCGAGGGCTGGGCCGACTGACCGTCACCGCCCGGTGCGCCACTCACCGAGCCGCAGCCCATCAGCGATCCCGGTCGCTCTCCTCGGTTCCGCACGTCCGACGAGCGCGCTGCTTGCGCCGCACGAGCACGATGTTCCGGAAGTAGACCACGCAGTTGGGGAGATACGAGACCACGAAGACGGGGTCCTGGCGGTGGAGCGCGTAGGCCATCAGGATGAGCGAGCCACCGACGCTCAGCCACCAGAAGGCCATGGGGAAGACGCTCTCACCCGCCCGCTCCGAGGCGATCCACTGGATCAGGAAGCGCGACCCGAAGAAGGCCGTGCCGAGGAATCCGAACGAGACCCAGTAGGGGTCGGTCACGAACCGTTGCCAGAACTCTCCCATCGTCGCCCTCCCGTCGCGCCGGCCCGAGGGGCCAGCGCGTTCACCGTCCGCGGTCTGGACCGGGAGATACACCAGCGCGCGCTGGGAACCATCGAAAACCGACGAGATCGCGCGCCGGATGCCCGTGGCGTCGTCTTCGAATGGAGCGCAGTGGCCGGACCAGGCCGTCGGGCCCGCGGAACGAAGCTCACTGAACGACTGTTCAGCTATGGCCATTTCGTGTTAAGGGAAGAGTGCGTCGAGCTTCGCTCAGCGGCGGAGGCCGATCCGGACGGCCCCATCGAGGCAGCCCCGGAGCCCGCTCGCGGAGGTCCCGGCGCCGAACCGCAGACCGACCGCCATCCCGGCCGCCAGGCGCCGGCCGAACCATCGAGGGGATTTCGTGACCGAGCAGCTCAGCCGTCGTCCGCAGTCGATCTCCGCGCGCGCGCGGTGCGTGGCACTCCTCGCCGCGATCGGAATGCTCGCGCTGCCGGCCCCGGGCCGCGCGGACTTTCCGTATCCGCGCTGCGAGGACTCGCCCCGCTGCAGCTGCAGCCATCCCGATGCGCTCCCCGACTGCAGCGACGATCCGTCCGACTACGCCTCCTATCTATTCCTCGAGCCGGGCGAGCTTCCGGACGACTACGGCTTCGACCCGGAGAACCCCGACTCGGGAAGCGGATGGAAGTACCAGGGCGTGATCGAGGGCGGGCCGGCCGACGGGATCGTGGGCGGCATGAACGTCGTCGAGGCCTGGCAGACCACCACCGGACGTCCGGACGTGGTGGTCGGCGTGATCGACAGCGGCATCGAATGGGACCGCAACGACCTCTTCGACAAGGTGGCGCTGCGCCTGTCCGAGCTGCCGATGCCGGCCGATGCCGACCCGCCCGAGCCCTGCGTGGGCGAGGGCTACGACTGCAACGGCGACGGCGCGGTCTCGGTGCGCGATTTCGCCGGCATCCTGTGTGAGGGACTTGGCGGGAGCGTGAGGGTGACCCCCGACCTGGGTCCCGACGGCCTCGACGACCGGCTCGACGGTCAGGACCTACTGGTGGCCTGCAGCGACGGCTTCGACGGCTACGGCGCGAACGACGACGGCAACGGCTACGTCGACGACATCGCCGGGTGGGACTTCCAGGACGACGACAACGATGCGTTCGACGACGTTCGCTACGGCCATGGCTCGGGCGAGGCCCAGAACCAGGCATCCGAGGCCAACAACGGCAGCGGCTTCCCCGGGGTCGCGCCGAACGAGCTCTTCCTGCCCCTGAAGGTCGCCGACAGCTTCGTCGCGGTGGGCACCGACTTCGCCCAGGCCGTGGTGTACGCGGCCGATTGGCCGACATCGGCCATCTCGGAGGCGCTCGGCACGGTGAGCGCCGGACCCGTGGGACAGCAGGCCATCGACTACGCCTACGCGAAGGGGATCCCGCTCATCGCCAGCGCCGCCGACGAGCAGTCTCGGCACCACAACTGGCCGGCCGCCTACGACCACACCATCTGGATGAACTCGATCCTCCAGGGAGACGGCGACCTCATCCACGGGAACGACGAGGTTCCTCCGAACCCCGGGTTCGACATCCTGAACGGTTGTACCAATCACGGGGGCAAGGCCTGGACGGCGATCCCGTCGACGGGCTGCTCGTCGGAGGCGACGGGGCGCGCAGGCGGCGTCACGGGCCTGATCATCTCGCACGGAAAGAACCTGATCGACCGGGGCGAGCTCACGCCCTATCCCGGACTCGACGCGCCGTTCTCGGCCGAAGAGGTCCGACAGATCTTCCGCTTCATGGCCGAGGACATCGACCATGGCGACGACCTCGACCTGATCCTGAGCCCGCTCGCGGGCCAGGCCATCCGGGGGCTGCTCGCGCCACCCGGCTTCCCTTTCGAGATCTTCGTTCAGCATTTCCCGGCAGGCCCGGGCTGGGATCAGTACACCGGCTACGGTCGACCGAACGTGGCGCGGCTCGCCGACCTCTCGGACACGACCATCCCTCCCGAGGCCGATCTCTCGGGCAACATCGCCTGGTTCGACATCCTCGATCCGGACGCCGGGCCGATCGGCGTGGTGGGCACCGCGCGCGCGGTGCGTGCGCCCGGCTTCACCTACACGCTATCGGTGGGTTGCGGCGTCGAGCCGCAGAGCTTCACCGAGATCGAGAGCGCCTTCTCGCTGACGAGCCTCGAGCTCGCGGTGCTCGGCACCTGGGACGTGGCGGCCACCGAGATCGTTTGTGGCTACGACGCGAGCGCGCCGATGGACGAGCCCGACCAACGGGCCGTGACCCTCCTGCTCGAGGTCGACGACACCCTCGGCAACCACGGCGAGGACCGCCGCACGGTGGCGCTCGACAGCGACCCCTCGCTCGCGTTCGCACCGATCGATCTGCGGGCGTCGGGGGAAGGCTCGCCGGCGCTCGCCGACGTCGACCGCGACGGCGATCTCGAGATCCTGTACGGCACCGCCGCGGGCGAGGTGCACGCGATCGACGGCCGGACGGGTCGGAACCTTCCAGGCTTCCCGGCCCACACGCTCGAGATCCCGGTGCACGCCGACGATCCGAGCTCGGGGTTCGGTTCGGGGGCCGTCGACGTTCCTCGCGAAGCGCTCGGGGCCTCGCTCGCGGCCGACGACCTCGACGGCGACGGGCGCGTCGAGATCGTGGGTGCGAGCTTCGAAGGGCGTGTCTACGTGTGGGACGACCACGGAGCGCTCCGGGCCGGCTTCCCGGTCTCGACCGACCCGGCCTTCTCCGATCCGGCCGCCCGGGACGGTTTCAACGACGCCGACCCGGGCTTCATCGCCTCGCCCACCCTCGTCGACCTCGACGGGCCGGGCGGCAACCCCGATCTCGAGATCGTGGTGGGATCGATGGATGGGCATCTCTACGCCTGGCACGTGAACGGCGAGAGCGTGGCGGGCTTCCCGGTACGCCTGGCCGATCCGAGTCGCGTGACGATCGATCCCGCGACCGGGCGTGCCGAACCGATCGCGGGCTCGATGGCGCGCGAGCGCGGGCGCAAGATCGTCGGCTCGCCGGGCGTCGGAGACATCGACGGCGACGGATTCATCGAGATCATCGCGGGCACGACCGAGGAGTACGGTGGCCACGAGGGCCTCTGGAAGTCGCCTTCGAACGTGTTCGAGGTCGTGCAGGCGCTCCTGCCGGCCTTCGATCTCGGGAGCTTCGACCTCGACGTGGCGAGCCGGGTCTATGCCGTGAACCACGACGGGAGCTTCGTCCCCGGATGGCCCGTCGCTGCGCCCCAACTGATCGCGCAGCTCCTCCCGAGCGTCGCCACCGGGACATCGGGCTCGATGGTGCTCGCCGACGTGGTCGGGGACGCGCGGCCCGAGGTGGTGATCCATTCCTTCGCGGGCCCCGCGCTGGTGGTGGACGGGAGCGGACAGTCGGTGCTTCCCGAGTTCCAGGGCACCCAGCGCCCGCTCGCCATCGACTTCCCCGGGCTGGCGCCGAATCGGCCGGCGCCCGGATTCCCGGCGGTACCGGACACCGCAGGCACCTTCGACGCGCCCTTCTTCCCGGCGCTCGGATCGGGCGCCTTCGGCGACATCGACGGCGACGGTCGGCCCGAGTTCGTGTCCCCGACGGCAGGAATCCGCAAGCTCCTCGACGTGCTGTTCCCGGGAAACCAGTTCCCGGGCTTCCACCAGATCGCGGCATGGAACCCCGAGGACGGTTCACTGCTGCCCTTCGCCCCGATGCCGATGGACGACATGCAGTTCATCGCGAACCCTGGGATCGCCGACGTCACGGGCGACGGGGCGCCCGATGTGATCAACGGAAGCGGTGTCTATCTGGTCCACGCCTACGAGCTCCTGCCGGACGGAAGCGCGCGCGAGGCCGAGGGCTGGCCGAAGTTCACCCACGGCTGGGTGATCTCCTCGCCCACCGCGGGCGACGTCGACGGCGACGGGCTGATCGAGGTCGTGGTGGCCACGCGCGAGGGGCGGCTCTTCGTCTGGGACACACCGGCACCCGCGAGCGAGAGCGCGATCGAATGGCAGGGCTTCGGCGGCGATCGACGCAACTCGCAGAACTACGACCTGGCGGTGTCCCCGCTCGCGGAGGTCCCCGATCCGCTCGCGGGACTGCTCTGGACGCTCGAGGACATCGAGATCGGCCTGTCCGACGCGATGGGGCTCCGCGCGACACGCCCACGCGAGCGCTCGTTCGCGCGCTTCGCGACGCGCTCCGTCGCCGCCTCGCGCCACGCCCTCGAAGAGGTGTTGGCCGGCGAGCGCCTCGGGCCCACCGGCTTTCCCCGGACGCTGCTCGCCCTGGGCGGCCCCCCGCCGCGCGACGCGGAGCCGCCTCCCGTCTACCACCAGTTCCTGGAGGCGCTCGGCGAGGCGGCCGCCCGGCAGGTCGGGGCGGTCGTCTGCGACCCGGGCGACGTGGCCTGCGAGCGCTGCAGCGCCCGGGCCGAAGCGCGCCTCGAGCGCGCCGACGAACGGGCCCTGGCGGGTCGCGACCCACTGGCGGTGGCGGCCTGGGAGCGCACCATCCGGATCGCCCGTCGCTGCGGTCGCTAGGCGGAGGCCACGGCGATCGCCGGGCGAATGCTCGAGGACACCAGAGGATCCCTCCAGCGGCCGGCCCGATCGCGCACCGAACGAACCCGCGGTCCGACACTCCGACCCGCGCGTGCTAGCGTCGCGTTTCGAGCAGGGAAGGAGCTTTCTCGATGTCCGCCACCTCGGAAGCCGTGGACGCGCAGGCCGTCCTCGAGTCTTTGCGCCCGATCATCGACCCCGACTTCGGACGCAGCATCGTCGATCTCGGATTCGTGAAGAACATCGCGATCGAGGGTCCACGGGTGGCCTTCGACATCGAGCTCACGACACCCGCCTGTCCGGTGAAGGCCGAGTTCGAGCGCGCGGCCCGCGAGCGGGTATCGGCACTGCCCGGGGTCGAGAGCGTGGACGTGCGCATGACCGCGAACACCCGCGGTGCCGCCCCGCCGAGCGCCGAGCAGCGCGACATCCTTCCCGAAGTGAAGAACGTGATCGCGGTCGCGTCGGGCAAGGGGGGCGTCGGGAAGAGCACCGTCGCCGTGAATCTGGCGCTGGCGCTCCGCGAGACGGGCGCGGCCGTCGGGCTCATGGATGCCGACGTGTACGGTCCCTCGCTGCCTCTGCTCACGGGCGTGAGCGGGCGGCCTGCCGCGAGCGAGCAGCGGATCCGTCCCCACGAAGCCTACGGGCTCCGTCTCATGTCGATGGGCTTCTTCGTGGACGAGAACTCGCCGGTGATCTGGCGTGGACCCATGGTGCACGGGCTCGTCACCCAGTTCCTGCGCGACGTCGAGTGGGGAGCGCTCGACTACCTGGTCGTGGACATGCCGCCGGGCACCGGCGACGCCGCGCTCACCCTCACGCAGCTGGCGCCTCTTTCGGGCGCCGTCATCGTCACCACGGCGAACGACCTCTCCCTGGCCGACGCCCGCAAGGGCCTCAAGATGTTCGAGAAGGTGAACGTCCCGGTGCTCGGCATCGTCGAGAACATGTCCTACTTCACCCCGCCCGACCTTCCCGATCGCAAGTACTACCTGTTCGGCGAGGGCGGTGGTCGGCGGACGGCGGCCGAGCTCGGCGTCGACTTCCTGGGCGAGGTTCCGATCGATCCGCGGGTGGTGGAGGGGGGCGACATCGGCAAGCCGATCATCGCCTTCGCGCCCGAGTCCGACACGTCCGGCGCGCTCCGCGCCGTCTCCGAGACCGTCGTCCGCAAGCTCGCCGTGCTCGCCAGCGACACCCCTCCGATCGCCGACGCCAACATCACCTGGGTGAGCTCCTGAAGAGGGACCGGGTTCCGGCACCGGGGTCGGTCCAGCCTGGAGGGTGGCTGCCAACCCCCGCGCCCCCCGGCGCTGGGCGCCCGCGCGGCGACCTCCGCAGGGCTTCTCGACGCCGGACGCTTCTGGCGGAGTGATCGCGGTCATCGTCAAGGGGCAGGAGCGGCGTTCGGATCGCTGGCGCCCCCGTGCAGGAGGTGCGAGAAGAGCACCGGGACACCCACGATGTCGCCGGTGGCCGCTCCCTCGAGGAAGGCGGCGTACTCGTACTCGGTGGTCTCGATCCGGGGATCCGGTTCGAAGAAGCTGTCGGGAAGCGTCAGGCCCGAGAGCCACTGCACGTAGTCGGTGCGGATCGTCGACCCCTTGCCGCGCAGGAACATCTCGCTCCGGAGCGGGAGGCGCGAGCCTCCCGACTGGACCCACACCTCGCGGCGCCCCCTCGAATCGGTGATGCGATAGACATCCGCGAGCGTTCCGGCGACCCGCTTCTGGCCGACCCTCTCTCCGCCGGCCTCCTCGATCGCGCGCAGCTCGGTCGCGAAAGGCCGCAGACCCTTCCCGTCCTCGGCGATGGCCGCGCGATTGCGCACGATCGAGATCCCCAGACCGCTCGACAGGTCGAGCGAGTGGTAGTAGCGGCCCGAGACGATCGTGACGATGCGCCGCCCGGCCACCACCGTCTCGGAGCGGAGCTTCGGACCCTTGGACCAGAACTGCGCCGTCCGGACCCCGGACTCGCTGTAGGTGAGGGTCTCGGCATGCCAGGTCTCCCTGGCCGCCCCATCAGCTTCCTGGGCGAGGGCTCCGGGCCCGGTGAGGAGCCACAGCAGGATCGGGACGATCGACGAGAGCGCGCGCGGTTGCTTGGCCAAGATGGGCTCCCTGGTCTGCTCGGTGCGCCGCGGTCGACGCTCAGGGCTCGCTTCGGGACGGGTCCGGCGCGAGCCGCGGGGCGAGGCTCCGTCCCTCGACGTGCGAGGGCACGGCGATGCCGAGCCACTCGATCACTGTAGGGGCGACGTCGAGCACATGCACTCGCCCGAGCGTGCGCCCCGGAGCGACGCCCGGCCCGGAGGCGATGAAGATGCCCGCCATCGACGGCTCCTCGGGACGATGGCCGTGCGCTCCGCCGATCCGCACCAGACCCGGCGCCAGTACCCGGGCCATTCGTTCGAGCAGTCCGGGCTCGCCCCGCACGATGGCGGTGCCCGGCGGCGCCATCACGGCGAGGTCGCCGAAGCGCCGGTGGCGGAGCCCGAGCTCGGGGGGCGCCTCGAGCGGCCGCCACACCTCGAGTCCTCGCTCGACCACGATCGCCTCGGCGCGGTCGAGATCCTCGTCCGTGCGCTCGAGCCGGACGGTGACGAAGCCCCCTCCTCCGAGCACCCGGGCACGGATCCCGGCGCGCTCGAAGGCGCGCGCCAGATCGACCGTTCGCCGCACCCGCTCCATCCCGTGGTCCGAGACCACGAGCAGGATCGTTCGGTCGGCGAGTCCGAGGCGCTCGACGCCCGCGACCAGCCGAGCGAGCTCGGCGTCCTGGGCCTCGAGGGCGGCGCGCACCGCGGGCGCGGCGGGCCCCTGTCGGTGGGCGACCGAATCGGCGCCATGGAACCAGCTCATCAGCAGCCGCGGCCGCTCACCCGGCGCCCGCGACAGCCATTCGAGCAGTCGATCGACCTTGTCGGCCTCCGGCGTCGAGCCGTCGAAACGCACCCAGTCGCTCGGCGCGACTCCGTTCCGCCACGCTCCCTCCGAGCCCACCCAGTGGAAGATCGCGGTCCGGATGCCGTGGCGTTCGGCGATCGCCCAGATCGGCTCGGCCTCGAGCCAGGTCGGGTCGTCGTCGTAGCGGAAGCGGCCCCGCTCGGGATCCTCGAAGACGTTGTTCACGATTCCGTGGCGCGCGGGCGAGACCCCCGTCGCCATGCTCACGTGGTTCGGGAAGGTGTTGGTCGGGAGCACCGGCACGAGCGCTTCCGCCCGAGCTCCCGTCCGAGTCAGACCCTCGAGGGTGGGGAGCTCGGCGCGTTGGAGCATGTCCGGATGGGTGCCGTCGAGCGAGATCACGATCACGATCGGCGCCGGGCCCACCGCGCTCCGCGGGGCGCGGGCCCACGCGAGCCCGCCCGCCGGGCAGACCAGCACCCCCCCGACCAGAACGACGAGAGCGGCGATCGTTCGGCTCCTGCGCGACACCGGGCCGGAGCGTACCATCGCCGAATGCGGACCGCGCTCTGCATCTCGGGATCCGATCCGACCGGAGGCGCCGGACTCCAGCTCGACCTGCAGGTGTGTCGTGCCTTCGGCGTCCACGGCATGGGCGTCCCGACGGCCCTCACCATCCAGGACACGCACCGCGTGCATCGCGTGCTCCCGAGCTTTCCCTCGGTGGTGCTCGACCAGATCCGAGTGCTGTTGGCCGACATCCGGCCGGACGCGATCAAGATCGGAATGCTCGCCACCGACGACGTGGCGCGCAGCGTCCTGCTCGCCCTCGAGGCGATCGACCCCGAGGAGGTGCCGATCGTGCTCGATCCGGTGCTGGCCGCCAGCGACGGTACCCCGCTCCTCGAGCCGCGGGCCTGGGCGGCCTTGCGGAGCCTGTGCGGCCGGGCCCGCCTCGTGACGCCGAACCGGATCGAAGCCGAGCGGCTCACCGGGTGCGACACGACCAGCGATCGGGGTGCCGAAGAAGCGGCGCGCCGCTTACTGGGCGATCTCGGCGCGCGGGCCGTTCTCGTGAAAGGCGGACACCGCGCTGGCTCCCCCCGCGATCTGCTGGTGGCGGCGGGCGAGAACGGACCGGCGACCCGCTGGCTCGAGGGCGAACGCATCGCGGGCGATCCGGTGCACGGGACGGGCTGCGCGCTCGCGAGCGCCGTCGCGGCTGGACTCGCGCGGGGGGGAACGCTCGAGGAGGCGGTCTCGCATGCGCACGGATTCGTGCGCGAAGCCATCGCAGGCGCCGAATCCGTCGGGGCGGGGGCGCGGATCCTGAAGTTCTGAGGCCCGCCGAGTCTCAGGCCGCGCGCGCGTCGAGCGCCTCGACGAGGCGCGCGCAGAGATGCCCGAATGCGCCGTTGCTCATCACGAGCACGACGTCCCCCGCGCGCAGCTCGCGCCCCAGGACGGCGAGGATCTCGTCGGGGTCCGCGTGTGCCGAGGCCTCGATGCCCTGTGCCACGAGGTCGGCCGCGAGGCGGTCGCTCGAGAGACGCTCACGCACCTCGCCCGTCGCCGAGTAGATCGGCCGGTCGTCGACCCGCGAGAGCAGGACCCGTGCGGCTCCGCGGCAGGCCCCGGCAT
>CAYYUT010000068.1:0-10423 GCA_964474935.1 uncultured Spirochaetales bacterium | reverse complement strand
GCCGGAGTCTGGGAGGGCGACTACGCCTTCTCGGGGACCACGGTGAACGGCATCGACAGCCACGACTTCGGAGGGGGCGAGTTCGCGAACACCATCACCGAGGACTCCCCCTCGCTCTTCAATCTGCAATGGTCCGACCCGGTCGGCGGATCGTCGAACGACTACGACCTCTTCCTCGTGAACGGCGAGCTCACCGAGCTCTTCGATGCCTCGACCAACTTCCAGATCGGCTTCGGCACGCCCTACGAGGAGATCGACTCCTCCGAGTTCGACGACACGGGGAACCGGCTGATCATCGTCCGGGTCGCCGGCGCTGGACGCTATCTCCACCTGAACACGCAGCGGGGCGAGCTCGCGATCGCCACGGAGGGCCAGACCTACGGACACTCGGCCGCGGCCGACGCGTTCTCGGTAGGAGCCGTGAGCGTCGCCCAGGCCGTGGGCGGGGTGTTCGACGAGACGGCCCGGATCGAGCGATTCAGCTCCGACGGCCCGCGGCGCGTCTTCTTCGATGCGGCCGGCGTGGCCCTGACTCCGGGCGATTTCTCGTCCACGGGCGGCCAGGTGCGGGCGAAGCCGGATCTGTCCGCGGCCGACGGGGTCTCGACCGCCACCCCGGGCTTCGATCCCTTCTTCGGCACGTCGGCCGCCGCGCCGCACGCGGCCGCCATCGCGGCCCTCGCGCTCGAACGACTGCGTCGCGACGGCGATGTCACCCTCGGGCCGGCCGAGGTGACGGCCGCGAGGTCGTTCCTCGAGGCGGGAGCGATCGACATCGAGAACAACGGGCCCGACGTGACGACGGGTGTGGGCCTGCTCGACGCCTTCGAGAGTCTCGCGCTGCTCGATCTGCCGGCCTGCTCGAACGGGGCCGACGACGACGGCGACGGGCTGGTCGACTTCCCCGACGATCCGGGCTGCGCCAGCGATGCCTCGACGCTCGAGAACCCCGCCTGCTCGAACGGTCGAGACGACGACCTCGATGGCCTGTTCGACTTCGACGGTGCGGGGGTCGGCGACCCCGACCCCGAATGTGCGGGGCTTCCCTTCCAGACGACCGAGGCGATGGGCTGCGGGCTCGGCCCGGAGCTCGGCCTGGTTCTTCCCCTGATGCTCGCTGGCTGGCGCCGGAGGTGCGCACGCGCGTAGAGCGCTTGCTGGTGGACGCATCTTCCCCGTCAAGCCCGACGCACTGCCGGTCGATTCAGCCCTTGGACCCAGCACGCGCAGCCGGCGCGCGATCCGAGGAACGAGCCCCCGATGACGCACGCAGAGACAGGGCGTCGCCCGACCCGCCTGTTCGTGGTCTCGGGCCATTCCGAGACCGAGGCGGCCGTCTCGCGCTGCATCGACGCGATCCAGGCGACGGACTTCGAGGTCTCGCGTGGCTCGCTGGCGGCGGCCGTGGCCCAGGCGCCGGAGCTCGACGTCGCGGTGCTCGTGGCGCCCGATGACACGTCGGTGTTGGAGCCGCTCAAGCAGATCCGGGTGCGCGCCTCCGAGCTTCCCGTGGTCGTGGTCGGGCGCGACGACGACGAGGGCCTCGCGCTCCGCGTCGTGGCGACCGGGGCACGCGGCTATCTGGTCGAGTCGGCCCTCACGGCAAGTCATCTGGTCACGACCCTCTCACTCGCGATCGGGAATCAGCGGGCGATCCGGCGTCTGCGTGATGCGCGGAGCCAGGCCGCGCGTGCCGGTCGTCTCGACGACCTGACCGGGCTCGCCAACCGGACGCTCTTCGAACGCCGGCTCGCCCAGGCCATCGAGGTCGGTCGGCGAAACCGGACGGTGGTGGCCGTCCTCTATCTCGATCTCGACGGTTTCAAGGGTCTGAACGATCGGCATGGACACGCGTCGGGCGATCGGTTCCTCCGCGACGCCGCCGAGGCCATCTCTGCCTGTGTGCGTCAGAGCGACACCGCAGGGCGCCTCGGCGGTGACGAGTTCGGCATCATCGTCTCGAACCTGGTACGCGAGGCCGATGCGTCGAAGGTCGCGATCCAGCTGCTGCGCGCACTCGAAGAGCTCGGGCAGACGGTAGGGGTGACGGCCAGCATCGGCATCGCGAGCTTTCCGCGCGACGGTCTGTGTGTCGAAGACCTGCTCAAGAATGGCGACTACGCCATGTATCAGGCCAAGGCGGCGGGCCGTGGTCGCTACGAGTTCTTCCGCACTCGTTCGGAGCATGCGATCGACGGAGCGACCGGGCTCGAGGCGCGCATGTCCCGAGCGGTCGCCGAAGGACGC
Organism: uncultured Spirochaetales bacterium; assembly: GCA_964474935.1. Taxonomy (GTDB): domain Bacteria; phylum Myxococcota_A; class UBA9160; order UBA9160; family JAFDDA01; genus CAYYUT01. The sequence goes on along the minus strand of CAYYUT010000068.1, from coordinate 8,176 downwards.
CTCGTGCTCGACTACCAGCCCGTGGTGGACGTGGCGCGCGAGCGGATCGTCGGCGCCGAGGCGTTCCTTCGCTACGAGGACGAGGAGTTCGGCCTGCTCCGTCCGGAGCAGTTCATCGCCGTCGCCGAGCAGACGGGAGCGATCATGCCGATCGGCGAGTGGGCGCTGCGTGCGGCCTGCCAGCAGGCCCGGCAATGGAACGAGCCGTGCCCCGGATTCCGGATCAGCATCAACTGCTCCGGACGCCAGATCCAGTCGCTGCACTTCTCGCGGGTCGTCAAGCGGGTGCTCGACGAGGCGCGCCTGTCCCCCGATCTGCTCGAGATCGAGATCCAGGAGCGCGTGCTCGCCGCGGCGAACGACATCGGCATGCGCACGCTGCAGCATCTGCGGGAGCTCGGGGTGTCGATCGCCGTCGACCATTTCGGAACGGGGCCCTCGAGCCTCTCGGACCTGAAGCATCTGCCGGTCGACGGACTCAAGATCGATCGCAGCTTCATGGCCGGGGTCGCCGACGATTCGCGCAACGATTCGATCGCACAGGCGATCGCGCAGCTGGCGCGAGGCCTGAACCTCGGGCTGGTGGCCGACGGGGTCGAGACGCTCGAGCAGCTGGGCCGTGCGAGCGCACTCGGCTGCGATCGCGTGCAGGGCTACCTGTTCGGTCGGCCGGCGGACGCGGCGCGGCTTCGCGACCAGCTGCGTACGCCCGGGTTCGGGCTCACCCGCTTCACGGACGAGATCGCGCGTTAGGCGTCGACCGCGGGCTCCGGGTGGCCTCGTGCGAGGGCGTGTCGTCGCGAGCGTCGGGCGCGCGTGCGACGGGTCGCTTCGGGCTCGGCCGGGCGCCCTCCATTCCGCGGGCCACGACCGTGCCGACCGCCGCTCGTTCCGGCCGGTCGACAGACGATCGGCGACTGGCTCTTCCGAGCTCCGGATCGCTAGTCTGGCTTTCGAGCCATGTCGTACCCGCCCCAGCGAGCGTCGGCGTTGCCGCCCGGGAGCGGGTCGGGCCGTGGTCCGCGTCGGCTCGTGGTCCTGGGCGACAGCCTCTCTCAGGGCTTCCGCCACGGAGCCATCCATCGGGCTCGCTGGTCGTACCCGGCCATGGCGGCCGCGGCCCTCGGCGACCGCGAGTTCCCGGTGCCCGACTTCGATGGCGCCGGGGGGATCCCCTTCAATCTCGAGCGAGCGCTCCACGCGCTCGGCGACCGCTACGGCGACACGGTCTCGCTCGGCGAATGGCCCGGTGCCCTGGCCCTGTTCCGGCGCCTGATGGACGAGGTCGAGGACTACTGGGAACGGGGCCCCGGTGCGGAGCCCGGCCTGGCGCGTCTCCACTCGAATCTGTCGGTGTGGGGCTTCGAGATCGCCGACAGCTGGCGGGTCACCGAGGGCCTGGCGCGCGGCTTCGTGGCGAATGCCCGCGACCAGTGGCTGCGCCAGGTCCCGGAAGCGGCCGCCTTCCAGACGGCCCGTCGCGTCCTGAATCCATCCTTCTCGGTGGCCGGGATGCGGCGGCACGCGCTGCGGGCGGCGACCGAGATCGCCCGCAGCGAAGGCATCGAGAATCTGCTCGTGAATCTGGGGGGCAACCATGCCCTCGGAACGGTGACCTCGCTCCGGATCCGCTGGTCGGAGGAGTCCGACCTGCACGCAGGCCCCGGCGAACGACGGGCCAACCTGTATCGACCGGAGCACTTCGAGCGCCTGGCGCTCGAGCTGGCGCGCCGGGTGCGCGCGGTCGGCGCCGAGCGGGTCTTCGTCGCCACCGTGCCCCGGGTCACGATCCCACCCGTGAGCCGGGGAACGCCTCCCGCCAGCCTCCGCAATGGCACCTTCGACTACTACACCCGTCCCTGGATCTGGGACGATCGCTTCCAGCCCGCGAGGCATCCCCACCTGACGCGCGCCCAGGTCGAGGAGATCGATGCAACGATCGATGCCTACAACCAGACGTTGCACCGCGTGGCGGCCGAGGGTGGCTGGTTCGTGTTCGACGTGGCCGGTGAGCTCGACCGCTTCGCATTCCGCAGACAGCGGGGACACACCACCGGCCGCTGGCCGGCGGGTCTGGTCGACGCGCTCCTCGAAGACCCCGAGCTGGCGTACCTGGTGAAGCCCGACCGCAGGGTCGCGCTCGCCACCCGCTTCCTACGGCTCTCGCCCGCCGCGTCGCCCTCGATCGCGAAGGGTGGGCTCGTCGGTCTGGATGGCGTGCACCCGACCGTGGTCGCGTCGGGGCTGCTCGCCGATGCACTGCTCGCGACGATGGAGCGGGCGGGGGTGCCCGACGTGGGGCGCCTCGACTGGTCCGCGATCGTCGCCCACGACACGCTCCTCCGGCAGCCTCCACGCGTGCTCGGCCACCTGCGCGAGACACTCGCCTTCCTCGATCGACAGGGAACCCTCTCGCGCATCCTCGCCTGTCTGGGCTGAGCCGCTCGTTCGATCCGTCGAAACGAACCGCCACAGGGGCTCGCTCGGAGCCCGACCCGCGCTGGCCCGCGCGCAGCCGGCACGCCCGGCCACCGGCCCGCCGGCTCCCGGGCTCGGCGCCCAGCTCGCACGCGTAGCCACCGGCACGCCGGTTCCCTGGCTCCACGTTCATTGGCATGCCCGGCCATCGGCACCTCGGCGCGCTCGCGGGTTCTCGGGAGGACCTGTGCAGGTTTCATGCGATTTTCACTCCCGCCCGACCACTCGTGTTCAGAGGCTCGCGCCCGCCGAGCACCGCTCGGTCCCGGGACGCGGAGCGAAGGCGCGCCCCCGCGCGCCGAGGAGGCGGTCGTGGAACGAATCGTTCCGAGCTTCCAGATTCCGGGGCCGATGCGTCGGCACCTCGGCGTCGCGCTCGTCGCGGGCCTCCTCCTCGCGACGGCGTCCCCGGCGCAGGCCTCTCTGATCGAGACGCTCGACGCGCTCCGGTTCATCGAGTCGGTCTCCGACGTCACGGGCCCCGACGGGAGCGCCTTCGAAGCCCAGGACGCCTTCGGCGAGGGCCTGTTGCCCTTCGTGTCGGCGGTCGACGCCGACTCGATCGTCGCCGAGGCCGGACGCGCCGACGCCTCCGCCGACCAGGATTCGTCGTTCGCACCGATGCTCATCGAGGCCTTCGGGACGGCGGACGTCTCGGCCATCGCGGGTGGCGGCCGGGTCGGCGGGCCGGTGGCGACGGCGGCGGCCCAGTCGTTCTTCGACGTCTTCTTCACGATCGATCGCGACGGGCGCTTCTCGTTGTCCGGCGCCATCGACGCCTTCGCCAATCCCGAGGGCGACGCGATTGCATCGATCGTGCTCGTCGCGCCCGATCTCGGGCTGACGCTCTTCGAGCGCGAGGTGGAGGCCGACGGGCTCGACAGCTTCGACGAGATCGTCTCGCTCCAGACCGACGTGGTCTACCAGCTCACGGCCCTGGCGACCGCCGACGCGCTCGCCATGGGCTTCGACTCGTTCTCTTCGGCCATCAGCGGATACGAGGTCCGCCTGGCAATGCTCCCCGCGCCCCCGGTCTGGTTGCTGCTGCTCCCGCTCGCCTGCCTCGCGGTGCGCGTCCACCGGTGAGCTGGCGATCGCCGAGTTCGCCGCGGACCAGCCGGCTCGAGGGCGGCGGTCGCAGATCGCGCCCGATCCCGCGGATCCTGGCAATGCTCGCGGTGCGGGCGCTCGCCGCGACCGGCCTGCTCGCCGCGCTCGGCTCCCCGCTCCCGGCTCGCGCACTCGAATGCGAGGGTGTCGGCTGTTGCCCCGAGGGCGTGACGCCGGTGGTGGGAACGGCGGCCTCCGAGACGCTCCGCGGCACCCGCGGGCCCGACTGTCTGCTCGGTGAGGGCGGCAACGACAAGGTCCTCGTCCGGAACGGCGACGACGTCGGTCTCGGGGGCCCCGGGGACGACATCCTCCAGGGGCTTCGCGACGCGAACTGGCTCGCCGGGGAAGAGGGCAACGATCTCCTGCTGGGCGGGCGGCACGACGACCACCTCGACGGGGGTACCGGGGACGACCGCGCCTACGGTCGGACCGGTGACGACACGATCCATGGCGGCCCGGACGACGACGTCGCCACCGGCGGTCCGGGCGAGGACCACATCCACGGAGGCCCGGGTACCGATCTCCTCTTCGGTGATCAGGACGACGACTGGATCCGGGGCGGCCCGGACGACGACCTCGTGGTCGGGGGGCCGGGCGACGATCGCCTGAACGGCGGCCCGGGGCGCGACTGGATCTTCGCCGGGAGCGGGAACGACACGATCCTGATCGACGAGGCCTGCGAAGCCGTGGCGGGCGAGCAGGTGCACGGCGGCCCCGGTACCGACACGGTCGAGAGCCCCCTGAAAGAGGCGCAGCTCCTCGAGCTGGGCTTCCTCTTCTTCGGCGTGGAGCAGTTCGTCGAGGTCGAGGCGCCGCCCGATCCGTCGTGCCAGCTGCCTCCGCCGCGTGCGGCGGGGCAGGGCGGCCTCTGCTCCCTGATGCAGGAGTCGGCCGCGCTCCTCGAGGGCACGGTCTCCGATCTCGACGAGACCTTCGACGAGCAGGAGGGTCCGCGCGAGGTGGTCACGCTCGAAGACGAGGTCGTCCATCTCGGGAGCACCGGGCTGCCGCTCGGGACGCCGATCCGTCTACGCATCCTGCGCGGGACGGTCCCGACCATCGTCGATCCCGAAACCGACGAGCCGGCACGCCTCGAGGTGTCGCACACGCCGGTGTTCCACGAGGGCGAGCGCTACCTGATTCCCCTGCGCGGCACCCATTGGAACGATTCGCCCGTCGTCTACCCCTACTACTATCGGATCGTGGATCTCGCCGGGAAGACGGTGGTGGTCGACGACGACGGCTATCCGCTCACCCGGATCTACGGCGCCCGCCTCGAGACCCAGGTGTTCGAGCCCACCACGATCGGCTCCGACATCGTCCAGCTCGTGGATCCCAGCGAGGAAGAGATCGCGCCCGCGCTCGGCCTCGACGAGTTCGTCGCCGGCTGGGTGCACGTCGCGGGCAACTGCGAGGACGCCTTCAGCGGCAAGTTCTCGCCCTTCCCCGATCAGCGCCGGCAATGGGATCGCACCCGCGTCGTGCCCTCGGGCGGGGGCGGAATCCTTCCTCCGTGCATCGGCGGGGCCGTCGATCCCGAGACCGGCGAGGAGCTCGTGTGCGATGAATGACCAGAGCCGACTGCGCCTCCGTTCCGCACGTGTGCCGGCCCTCGTCGTCGGCGTCCTCGCGGCGCTCTGTCTGCTGGCGCTCGAGAGCCAGGCCTTCCGGATCCTCAAGAACAGCGTGACCAAGCAGGAGCTGCGCTGGAGCGACGGCGTGAACCAGCTGACGCGGAACTCCTGCAGCATCAACAGCGACGCCGAGCTCGATCTCTACTTCGACACCATCGCGCGGTGGAACGAGATCGGCGGACTCCGCAGCATGTTCGAGGCCAAGTTCCGCGACAACTCGAACATCTGCGTGGTGCGCAAGGGCAACTCGCGCAACCAGGTGGCGATCGTCGACCGCGACGAGATCGACGGTGCCGCCGGCCTGAGCAAGAAGCTCTACTTCGGGAAGAACCTGACCGAGGACGACGTCTTCATCGCGCAGGACATGGGGACCCTCGGGCCCTCGGACCCCGGGTTCTTCGGGCGCGTGGGGGCCTCGGCCGGGGGGCGGAACGTCCTGCTCCACGAGTTCGGCCACTCGATCGGTCTCGACCACGACGACTCGCAGCATGCGATCATGCGGAGCTTCGTGGTGCTCTCGGCGCTCGCGGGGTTCGACGAGTTCGCGTCGATCTACCCCGACGACATCGCCGGGGCCCGCAAGCACTATTCCGGCGGCGCCAGCGAAATCAACTTCATCCCGTCCTGGCAGATCCTGTACGACAACCTTCCCGAGGGCTATCGGGAGCGGTACGACATCCTCTTCGGTCCTCCGCCGGGCGAGGCCTTCTGCGCGGGGCAGCGCCTGCTCTCGTACAACCGGACGGCCCAGATCGTCGACGAGGACGATGGCGATTGCGACAGTGGCGGCCGACTCTGGCGCCTCTTCAACCCGAGCCCCGGCGTCTGCTCGGATGCCGACACGATGGAGGCCTGCGAGGACCTCGGGCCCGACGGCCCGGCCGCCACGACGGGCGTGGAGGGCGTGACCGAGGACAACGCCGAGGGCTTCCGGAACCGGGTGCTCGAGGTGTGTCCGGGCGACCGGATCCGGGTGCCCTGGACGGTGGTGCAGCGCCGCTCGACGTTCGACCCCGCCGCGCACCGCACGGCCTTTCTCGCGGGGCCGCTCGACGCGGAGGAGGACGAGATCGTCCGGACCTTCTTCGACGGCATCGTCGAGGTGGACCACGAGGCCGATGGCGATCTGGTGTCGGGCGTCCAGGAGATCGAGCTCGTGTCGGATGTCGACTGCTGGGACGAGACCGAAGAGTACGCCGTCTACGTCGAGGCCGACCACTGCGACGACATCAACGAGATCCGGGAGGACGACAGCTCGGGTGAGGACGACAATCGCATCCGGACGGACGTGCGCTTCCGGGTCCTGTCCCTCGCCGAATGCGGCCTGGTCGCCGGCGACGACATGTGTGGCGAGGTCTTCGTCGAGGACTGCGGCGGTGGCGGAGGGGGCGACGCGCCTCCGGGCTACGCGCTCTGCGAGAACGAGGGCATCGAGGCCGGGTTCTGCGCCGGAGGCCCGTGCGCGCCGGTGAACCGGCTCGGGAACAACGAGAATGCCACCCTCGACTGGCAGAGCGATTGGTTCGCCGACGGCGACCACGCCTTCGACCAGTACTGCGACAACTTCACCGCCGACGGCGAGATGGTCTGCAACGACGACGACGGGTTCGGCGTCTGCGAGCGCTGCGGGATCGACACGATGACCGGATGCCGCTGCGACAGCGAGGACGACTGCGACAACTTCGACATCGGGCTCGGTTGCTTCGGTGAGGACTTCGGCCGCGGCTTCTGTTGGGACGAGAACGAGGGATCGCCCGTCTTCCACTGCGAGGAAGGCGACTGCAGCAACATCGGCGACCGGTTCCAGAACGCTCCCTACTACTGCAGCCAGGAGATCGACGAGATCCCCGAGGCCACCTGCATCCCGTTCAACTGCTCCCGCCCCCAGGCACTGCCCTGTGCCGGCCAGGACCTGATCTGCAACGCGGCCGGCGACGCCTGCGCGAACCAGTGCCTCGAGGACGACGCCTGCGTGAACTATCCGCCTGGTTACGGTTGCAGTCCCGACCTGCTCTGCGAGTTCGGAGGCTAGGCGGCGCTCGCCCGGTGCCGGGTGCGTCCAGCGCCGTAGCGTGGGCGTGACGCCGGCAGGCGCGATGCAGAATGGGAAGCGCTCTTCCGCGATTCGGTAGGGGGCGACTCCTGCCCACCGAGTGGCCCGGGGAGGACCGAAACGGTCGTTCCCAAGGTGGGACGCGCGGCAAGGCGTCGAGTTGCCGGTGCGCGACCCTTCGCACGCTTCTTGCAGCGTCTCGGCGGCATGAGCACACGACACCTTGCGTTCGCAATCGCCGGGGCCGCCCTGCTGGCGCTCGGGACGGCCGGCCCCGCCCGGGCCGCCTCGTTCAGCCTGATCGATCCAGCGGACGTCACCGGCGAGCAGAAGCTCTTCACCACCGAGGTGAAGATGGACCAGATCCACAGCGGCGACTCGACGACCGAGCCGAACAGCGTGACCCGGCGGGGTCACGACGTCTTCCTGCGCAACGCCAGCGAGACGACGGGCTCGAGCCGTGACGAGATCTTCCTCGACGGGACCACGGTCGACTGGGTGCTGGGCTACGACGGCGACGTCGCCACCTTCTCGGTGGCCGGGAGCGCCGTCACCCCGATCGACATCGACCCCGACGGCTCGGTGAACGCCATCAAGCTGATCGCCCGCGCCGCGCCCGACGACGGCAAGCTGCCGGCGGACGCTGCGGTGACGATCACCCTCGATACGCTCGACGGCATGGCCATCACGGGCGTGACATCCCTCGACGCCTCGCTCGGCGAGTTCAACGAGATCCTGATCGGCTCGGCCGGCTTCGACGACTCCTGGTCGCTCGCGGGCACCGTCACCTTCGACTGGACCGGAGCGCATCCCGGGGCCGCCAACTCGCGCTGGGCCTTCAACCTGAAGGCGCTCGAGATCACCGTCCCCGAGCCGGCGGTGTTCCTGCTGCTCGGCC
>CAYYUT010000067.1:9435-10476 GCA_964474935.1 uncultured Spirochaetales bacterium | reverse complement strand
CCACGAGCACCGACCGGCTCGTCGGCTCGTCGATGGGCAACCTGTTCGCGGCGATCTCGGCCGGCAGCAAGGCGCTGTGGGGCCCCCGGCACGGCGGTGCCAACCAGGACGTGATCGAGATGCTGATCAGCATTCGTGACGAAGGCATCTCGGCCGAGCAGTTCGTCACGCGCGCCAAGGACCGAAACGACACCTCGCGCCTGACCGGCTTCGGTCATCGCGTCTACAAGAACTTCGACCCGCGAGCGAGGATCATCAAGAAGGCCTGCTTCGACGTCCTGAACAAGCTCGGGGTTCACTCCAAGCTTCTCGAGATCGCCGTCGAGCTCGAAGAGATGGCGCTCAAGGACGAGTTCTTCGTCGAGCGCAAGCTCTATCCGAACGTCGACTTCTACTCCGGTGTGATCTACAACGCGATCGGGACGCCGATGAACATGTTCACCGCGATGTTCGCCATCGGTCGGCTTCCCGGCTGGATCGCGCAGTGGATGGAGATGCACGACGACAAGCATCGCATCGGACGCCCTCGCCAGATCTACATCGGCGAGAACGAGCGGCACTACTCCGACCTCGAGGATCGCTAGCGCTGGGGTCGCGCCCGGGGGCGGAGGTCTGGGTCGATGGCGAGTGGAGGCCGGCGCACGGCGAGGTCCTCCCGGCCGACGACAGCGGCGTACTGGACGGACGCGCCTGCATGACGACGGCCCGCTGGAACGGGTCGGCGCTGCGCTTCTCGCAAGCCCACGCCGAGCGCCTCGCCCACGACGCGCTCGCCCTCGGCATCGGCCGACTCGACCCCGAGGACGTGGCGCAGACACTCGCCGAGATCGGGCGCCACAGCTTCGGCGAGATGCCGGGGATCGTGCGTCTGCAGGCGTCACGCGCCCGCGATGGCCGTGTGCGGCTCGTCGGAACCACGAGATCGCTGGGCGACGAGCCTGCGACCTGGCGCGCCGTCTGCCTGCCGACGGGCTACGCCTCCCCCCTGTCGTTCGGGGGAACCAAGGTGGCGAGTCGCCTGCACTACACCCTCGCGATGGC
>CAYYUT010000067.1:0-9425 GCA_964474935.1 uncultured Spirochaetales bacterium | reverse complement strand
GCATCAGCCAATGGGCAAGGCGACGAACCAATTCCGCGTGCGGGCCGCCACCGTGGACGAAGGCCTCGTCTTCGACGATCGCGATCGGCTGGTGGAAGGTGTGCGATCGAACCTCGTCCTGGCACGAAACGGCGTCTGGACGACGCCACCTCTGGCTCGTGGAGCCGTGGCCGGCGTCGCGCTCCGCGTGGTGCGCACCCGCCTGCCGGCGCTCGGCGATGCAGACCTGTCGCGCGGTGAGTTGGGCGCTCTCGACGAGCTGGTGGCAGTGAACGCCGTGCGTGGAGCCGTCGCGATCGTCGAGATCGACGGCCGTCCGGTCGGCCCGGGATCTCCGGGCCCCCTCGCGAATGCCCTCGCCGAGGTGATCGCCGACGACTGAGCCGGTATGCTGGCCGCGCTTCGCGCTCGCGGACGGGTGGCCCGCGCGACGCGATCCGATCGATACGCAGCATAGCGCCCGGGCGGACATGGCCGGCTCAGCCGGATCCATCGAGCCGAACCGGGCCAACCGAATCAGGAGTCGACGATGCCGATCCGGGAACGCGACGCACTCGCCACGCGCCCTCACGGAGCCGGGGCACCGCGCGAGGCGGGCCAATAGTGGGATTTCCCTCGCTCGTCGTACTGAGCGGAGCCACGGGACTGATCGGGGGCGCGCTGGTCGGTGAGCTCACCCGCCGCGGCGCCAGCGTCCGGGCGCTCACCCGCAGTCCCGAGCGCAGCATGCCGGAGGGTGTCACGCCGGTCGGCTGGGACGGCTCGAACGTCCCGCGCGAGGCCGTCGAGGGCGCCGACGCCGTGGTCCACCTCTCGGGCGAGAACGTCTTCGGCGGCCTCCCCACCCGAACTCGCAAGCACCGGATCCATGCCAGCCGTATCGACTCGACCCGATCGTTCGGGGGCGCCATCGAGGAGCTCCCGGCCGAGGCGCGGCCTGCCACCCTGGTCTGTGCGTCGGCGGTCGGCATCTATGGATCGCGCGGCGAGACCATTCTCGACGAGAAGTCCGAGCCGGGCGAAGGCTTCCTCGCCAACGTCTGCATCGAATGGGAAGCTGCGGCTGCCGCGGTCGCCCCCCTCGGCCCGCGGGTCGTCTCGCTCCGCATCGGGGTCGTGATCTCGAGGCAGGGAGGTGCGCTCGGCCTCGCGCAGCACGCCTTCCGACTGGGGCTCGGGGGTCGTTTCGGCGACGGCAAGCAGTGGTTCCCGTGGGTGCACGTCGACGACGTGGTCGGCGCCATCCTCCACGCGCTCGAAGACGAACGCCTCGCGGGGCCCGTGAACGCGGTGTCGCCTCAGCCCGTGCGCAACGCCGAGTTCACTCGCGCGCTGGCCCGCTCGTTGTCCCGCCCGGCGGTCGTCCCGGTACCTGCCCTCGCCCTGCGACTCGCGCTCGGCGAGTTCGCCGACGAGCTGCTCGGGAGCCGACGTGTCGCTCCCAAGCGGCTTCGCGAGACCGGCTTCGCATTCCGGCACGAGAACATCGACGAGGCTCTCGCAGCCGAGTTTCCCAACCGCGCGTCGGCAGCGGGCTAGCGGCCCCGGCGAAGGGCCTGGACGTCGACGAACCGACGCAGGGTGCCCTTGCTCGGCATCGTCCCGTGCGAGTCCCAGAAGTCGAGCCGGTTTCCGGTCCCCGTCTGGACGTTCAGGATCGCATCCGACACCGTGCGAAGATCGCGAGGCTCGGGGACGTTCTCCCAGCCCGGATACCATTCGCGCGCCGCGACACCGCCGAGATCGTCCTCGCTCCAGCGATGGTTGTGATAGATGATCTTCCACAACTCGCCATTGCGATCGTAGGCGAAGGAATAGAGCGGCTGGAGCGTCTGGCGGTCGAGCCAGATGACCTTGCGACGATAGGGATGGGTCGGATCCTTCGGCTTCATTTCGACCCGGATGGCACGGCGCAGCTCCCAGCGATCGTTCGCGAACGACAGATGGGACGGACCGAAGTCGGCCGCGAGCTCGGGCGGCGCCTCGGGTGTCCCGTTCCGGTCGGCGCTCGTGTAGGGGTACCCGAGGCGCTGCGTGTTCACGGGCGCCAGCACCTCGGTCTCGCCCAGACACGACCATTCGTACTGCGGCGGGAGACCGGAGAACGAGAACAGGTCGTCGAAGCTGAAGTCGGTGCCGGCAACGGCAGCGCTCCGTTGCGTCTCGGACACCTTCCGGATGCGACGCAGGTCGCGCAGATAGACCCAGGTGTCCTCGGGCTGGAAGCTCGCCGGCGTGCCGAAGGAGGCCTCGTAGCGGTAGGTGAGGGCGCGGGTGCCGCGCGCTTCGGGCGGCGCCTCGACGTCGAAGCCGATCACGGCGTAGCGGGTCTCGGACTGGAAGACGTCTCCCTCCTGCTCGGAGAACTGGGGCTCCGGGCGATGCTTCAGGAAGTAGGCCCGCGAACGGCCGCGATAGAGGAGAGGCAACAGCTCGCCCCGATCGATGTAGGAATACCGGAAGTGGGCGTCGGCCCCGAAGCCCTGCCAGCGGTGCGTGAAGTTCCAGATGATCTTCGTGCCGGCAGCGGGGTCGCCCTGGCAATCGACGGAGTCCATCGGGAAGGGCTGCCCCGCCACGTAGCCCACGAGGGTCCCGGCCGGCCCGAGCTTCGCCTTGCCGCGATGACGGTCGGTGGCCCGACGGTAGACCGGCGGCGGCGAATAGTCGCGCTGCGCCGGTCCGACCACGAGCTCCATGTCCGCATGGAAGATGCGATCGCGGTGCACCCAGACCGGCTCGGGCAGCCAGGGCTGGAGCTCGCCGAGCTCGGCATGGCGCTCCACCCGGCCCTCCTCGTGCGGAAGGCTCCCCGAAGGCGCGGCCGATGCCGGCCCCGCGAGAGCCAGCCAGAAGGACACGGCGTACCGTGACCACCGTCTCGCGGCACGGCGACTCCGGGGCGATGTGGCCGGTGAATGGGCCAGGAGGGTGCGAGGGTGGCGGACTCGATCGCGGTGGGTCGTCATGCGTCCTTCGGGTGCGAGCCGTGCAGCGCTCCGGTGCCGGCGCCTTCGTCGGAATCCCCGACGACGACTTCGGCCGCCCTGGCCCTTCCGGATTCGCACGGCTCTTCGATTCCCGGGGCCCGGGTCGGTGCCGCGCGAAAATAGCCCCCTTGGAGGCGACCGCCCAAGGCGGATGCGACCCGGACGTCCTCAGTCCCTGGGGAAGATGCGGATGAGCACGTCCCGGAGCGAGGCCTCCGCGCTCGAGGGAGCCAGCGGATGCAGCTCGAAGCTCACGCAGGGCCCCTTGCGGGAAGGGAAGCGCTCGCCGAACGACTCGATCAGACGCTCGAGCACCGATTGCGCCTGCGGCGCATCGAGATCGGACAGGTAGAGAATGGCCCGCTCCCGGGTCATTCGGAACACGGCGTCCTCCATGCGGAGCTCGCTCTCCACGAAGTCGTAGAACTCGGGGAGCAGGCGGTCCTCGGGTGCCCCCGCCAGACCCGCCACCATGGTGGTCACCCCGTGCTCCACGAGATTCGACACGGCGCGCTCGTGCATCTCGCGCAGGCGACGCGGGTCGGTGGCCTCGGACGGACGGCGGCTTCGGCTTCCCATCGTGGGCTTCCTATCGTCCGCTCCGCGCCCGACCTGAAGTCCGTGCCGCGGCCTCAGGGCTCGGCCCGGCTCGCGAAGACCCGCACCGCGGCCCACAGGGCCGCAGCACTACCGACGAGGAGCAGGGCCACGCTCGCGAGGATCGGGAGCTCGTGCTCGGCGAGCAGCCCGAGGCGCAGCAGATCGACGGCGTAGGTCAGGGGGTTCAGGTAGGCGAGCACCCGCATGGCGAGCGGGAGCGTCTCGACGGGATAGAAGATGCCGGACAGGAAGTAGACGGGCACGGTGACGAGCGCCGCCAACAACCGGAAGCTCTCGGCGCTGCGCAGCGACGACCCGAGCGTGACGCCGAGCGCGACGAAGAGCGTGGTCACGGCGGCGGTGGCCACCAGGGCAGCGAGCGGGTGGGGCACGGCGAGATCCGTCACCAGGCCGAGCGCCCCCACCAGCACCGCCAACAGCAGGATCGAGGCCAGCAGCCGGGCCGCGAGCTTCCCCAGCACGATGCTCGCCCGCGAGATCGGAGCGATCCAGAGGGGTCGGAGGAAACCCGAGTCGCGGTCCTGGATGAGGGTGTAGCCAGCCCCGACCCCGGCCGAGCCGACCAGGAGCGCCAGGATCCCCGTCGCGAGATGGGCGGCGTAGGTGCCCCCGCTCGGTAGCACCACCACCTCGTTCAGGCCGAAGCCGATGAAGCCCACCACGACCAGCGGGAAGAGGATCTGCCCGGCCCAGTAGGCGCGCTCCCGGCGATAGCGCAGCATCTCGCGCCGGAAGAGCACGACGGCATCGATCAACACGTCGCGCGGTCCACCCCGGGCGGCGGCGTGCGTCGCGTCGCCGCTCATCGAGCCACCTCGTCGGGCTCGAAGGCGTGGCCCGTGTGGTGGAGGAATACGTGCTCGAGGGTGGGGCGATGGAGGGTCACCTCGACGATCCCGAAGGGTCGTGCGGCCTCGACGATCGCCGCGAGACGACGCGGTCCCTCCCGGACCGTGATCCTCCAGGTTTCGGCGTGGCCGCCCGGCTCGGCTTCGTCGCCGACCACCGACTCGACGCCCTCGACCTCGCGCAGCGTTGCCGCCACCTCGCCGGGTGTGGCGAGCACGAGTCGCACGACATCACCGCCCAGCGCGGCCTTCAACGCCTCGGGGGTTCCCTCGGCCACCAGTCGCCCCCTGTCGAGGATGCCGATCCGCTCGCACAGGGCGTCGGCCTCCTCCATCGAGTGCGTGGTCAGGAAGATGGTGGTCGGTCCGGCCGCGTGGAGCTTTCGGAGGTGATCCCAGATCTGTGCGCGCGCTGCCACGTCGAGCCCCAGGGTCGGCTCGTCGAGGAACAGGAGCCGCGGGCGATGGAGGACGCCGCGGGCGATCTCGAGCCGACGCTTCATCCCGCCCGAGAAGCCCTTCACCGGCCGGTCCGCATCGGATTCGAGCCCCGCCACGGCGAGGAGCTCGGCGATCCGGGCCCGACGGTCGGGCACCCGGTAGAGCCGCGCCTGAAGGTCGAGATGCTCCCGAGCGGTCAGCTCGAGGTCGAGGCAGGAGCTCTGGAAGACGAGACCGAGATCTCGCCGCGCGGCGGCCGGCGCCGTCGCCACGTCGCGACCCAGAACCTCGACACGCCCCGCCGTGGCCCGCGAGAGCGTCGTCAGGACCGACAGGGTGGTCGTCTTGCCGGCCCCGTTCGGGCCGAGCAGGCCGTAGAAGGCGCCGACCTGCACCCGGAGGTCGAGTCCGTCCACGGCAACGACGCCGTCGTAGCGTTTGACGAGGCCCTCGACGTCGATGGCCGTCGAAATGGTTGAGGTGCGATCCATCTCCTACCGTACCTGCGTGGTGAGCAGGAAGCCGACGCGCCCACCCGCGCTTCACGCCCGGGGGCGTGGCGGGTTTCGGGCATCGGAACCGTCGTCAGGCTAGCGAGGAATCGATGGGAATCGACCAGACAGGTGCGACCGGAGGGCTCACCGAGGCCGAGATCGGGCGCGCCCGGCGTCTCGGGTGGGGCTTCGCCGGGCTCGTCGTCGCCACGGCGGGTCTGATCGTGCTCGGTGCCCTCGTACGGGCGCACGAGGCGGGACTCGCGTGTCCGGATTGGCCCCTCTGTTTCGGCCAGGTGATTCCCCGTTTCGACCTGAAGATCGCCTTCGAGGTCGGGCACCGCTGGTATGCCGGGCTCGTCTCGCTCGCGTTCCTCGGGCTCTCCATCGGGGTGCTTCGGACGCCGGGCCTGCGGGCTCGGCTCGGAGGATGGGTGGCGGCGGCGGGAGTCGTCCTCGGCATTCAGGTGATGCTCGGGGCCCTCACGGTCTGGGAGCTGCTCGCCTCCTGGACGGTCACGTCGCACCTGCTCACCGGCAACACCTTCGCCGTCCTGCTGCTCTTTCTCGCGCTGGGCCTCCGCTCGCTGGCGGCGCCCCGTCCGGCCCGACCCGCCGCAGGCGGGCTGCGGATCCTCGTCGCGGCGAGCGGGATCCTGCTGGTGCTCCAGATGGCGCTCGGCGGTCTCGTGTCGTCGAGCTACGCCGGCATGGCGTGCCCCGACTGGCCCACGTGTCAGGGCACGACCTGGTTCCCGTCGCTCAGGGGCACCGTGGGCCTCCATCTCCTCCACCGTTGGAACGGACCCATCCTGCTCGCGGTGCTCTTCGGAGCGGCCTTCGCGGCCCGCGGGACACCCGGCCTGCGCGGCCTGCTCGCGGCGGCTGCCCTCGTGGGCGTGTGCCAGGTGCTGGTCGGCATCGCCAACGTGGTGCTCGGGATCCCGGTCGAAGTCACCGGCATCCACTCGGCACTCGCCACGCTCCTCGTCCTGCTGGTGGCAGCCAGCCTCCGGCTCGCATTCGGGTTCGCACTCGCGCCGCGGGCGCGCCGCGACACGCGCTCGACGGCGACCCACCCCGACGAGTTCGATGCCGCCGCAGCCAGCCTGTAGGAGAGCCGCGGCCGCGCTCGGCACCTGCCTGGTCCTGCTGGTCGCCTGCTCGAACGAGCCGCGCCCGCCCTGCGAGCCCCCTCGCGCCACCGCGAGCCTGGGGACGTTGTGTGGATTCGAGAACCCCGAGGACGTCGCCGTACTTCCGGAGGCCGGTCTCCTCCTGGTGAGCGAGATCCGGGTGCCCGGTGCGGCGGGCGGAGGGGCCATCGCGGCCGTGGCTCTCGGGGCGCCCGAGAAGACCGTCGCCCCACGGCGGCTCTGGCCCATCGAGCCGGCGGCACCGCGCGACCCCGTCCGCGGATCGCCCGATTGCCGCATCCCGCCCGACCCATCTGTGTTCTCACCACACGGAATTCACGCAGCGCGCCGCCCGGGCGCTCTCGGAGTCGACGTGGCGGTGGTGAACCATGGAGGCCGGGAATCGATCGAGCTCTTCGTGCTCGAGGGGGCCGGCTCGGACGCACGGCTCGAATGGCAGGGCTGCGTCGGGCTGCCCGAGGGTGCCGCCGCCAACGATCTCTGGTTCGGACCGGGTGGCACATCCGAGATCGTGGCCTCGAACTACATGCCCGAGATGCGAGGCCCCGCCGTGGTGCTCCACCAGCTTCGCGGGGCGCTCGGAATCCCCACCGGCGACGTCCTGGTCTGGAACCCGGACCGCGGCTGGCGGGCCGTGGTCGGGACCTCGGCGCCGCCCCCGAACGGGGTGCTCGTCTCCCCGGACGGCCGCTGGATCTTCTACGCCCAGACCGGCGTCGGCCGCGTGGCGCGGGTCGCGTTCGAGGGCAGTCCGCCCCGCGAGATCGAGATCGAGGGCCATCCCGACAACCTCTCGTGGTCGAGCCGGGGCGAGATCCTCGTGGCGACCCATCTCGACGGGCCGGGATTCCTGGCCTGCGCCGTCGGCCGCCGACCGTGTCGCACGGGCTGGGCGGTGTACGCCATCGATCCCGAGACCCTCGCCGCGCGAGAGATCCTCCGGCACGGAGGCGAGCGTCTCGGGGCCGTCGCATCGGTGGCCGATCACGACGGCACCTTCTACATCGGCTCGGTCTTCGACGATCGGATCGGGGTGTGGCGTCGGCCGGGCCCCTGAGCGCGGCTGGCCCGGATGGGTCAGAGCGTCCCGTGCGACAGCCCGTGGAGCACCGTGCGGGCACGTTTCCGGACCTCGTCGAGGTCGGAGAGACGATCGAGGGTGCGGATCTGACGGGCCACGCGGTGGTTTCCCGCGAGGCGCTCGCGATGACGCGCCATGAAATCCCAGTAGAGCGTCGTGAAGGGGCAGGCGTCATCACCCGTGCGACGATCCGGGCGGAATCGACACGACTTGCAGTAGTCGCTCATCCGATTCACGTAGGCCCCCCCGGCGGCGTAGGGCTTGGTCGTCATGCGACCTTCGTCGGCGTAGAGCGCCATCGACACCACGTTCGGGAGCATCACCCACTCGGCGCCGTCGATGAAGGAGGTCCACATCCACTCGACCAGCTGCCGCGGCTCCACCGCGGCGAGCATCGCGAGATTCCCGAGGATCATCAGGCGTTGGATGTGGTGGGCGTAGGCGTGGCGCTCGATGCCTCGCACCGTCTCGGAGAGGCAGCGCATCTCGGTCTTGTCGGGATCGTGGAAGGCCACGGGTAGACGGCGCCGCGCGCGAAGCTTGTTCTCGCGGCGATAGCCCGGCATCCACAGCCAGTAGACCCCCCAGATGAACTCGCGCCAGCCGATGATCTGGCGGACGAAGCCCTCGGCCGACGCGAGCGGGACCCTGCCCTCGCGATAGGCCTGCTCGGCGGCGCGCCAGACCTCGTCGGGGGTGAGCATGCCGAGGTTCAGGTAGGGGCTGAGGAGGGCATGGGAGAGGTGCCACGAGGACGTCGTCATGGCGTCCTGGTGCGGACCGAAGCCCGGCAGCCCGTGCTCGACGAAGTGCCGCAGCCGCGTGAGGGCAGCGCGTCGCGAGGTAGCCCAGGTGCCGTCCGGTTCCGCGCCGAAACAATCGTCCGGCAGGCCGTCGATCACCTCCCGATCGAGATCGTCGAGCGCACTCTCGACGGGTTCGGGCCAGTCGCCGCCATCCTTGGGAGGCGGCTCGCGATTCTCGCTGTCGAAGTTCCAGCGCCCGCCGGCCGGCTCGTCGTCGTCCATGAGGGCTCCGAGCCGGCGTCGCTGCCAGCGATAGAAGTCCTCCATGCGGAGAGACGGCCGGTCGTCGGCCCAGGCTCGGAAGTCTTCGGCGTGACAGAGATACTGGTTCGAGCGCGCCTGCTCGACACCCCAGTCGTCGAGACGTTCCCACAGGTCGTAGGAGCGAGGCTCCATCGCACGCACGGTCGGGGGCGAGTAGCGTCGCCGGTGCTCTTCGAGACCCTGCTGGAGAGTGGGCGCGCGGCGATGGTCGACATCGAAGCCCGCCTGCTCGAGCTCTCGCGCGAAGCGCCGCATCGAGGTCAGCACGAGATGCAGGCGCTGGCGATGCCAGCGACGCCCGACGAGCGCGTGCTCGCTCTCGACCATGAGGATCCGGTCGCGCCCCGGTTCGGCGTGCTCGAGGCTCGCGATCTCGCGGTTCAGCTGATCGCCGAAGATCCAGATGGTGTCGTCGCCAGCACGCGCCATGAGAGGATGCTATCTCACACGCCATGCGTGCCTACCAGATCTTCGCCCGAATGGAGCCGCCTCAGGCCGAGGCGCTCCTCTCGGTGCTGGCCAAGGAGTCGCCGCAGGTCTTCGCCCAGTCGCTGGCGATCGCAGGAGCCGTGATGAAGGCTCGTCCGGTCTACCTGCGCAAGCAGCCCTTCGAGAAGCGCGCCGCCGCGATCCGGCGCGCGCTGGCGCGCGTCGGCAGGAACCTGGTCCCCAAGGACGTGATAGCCACCTACTTCCACGAATGCCGGCGGGGGCTCCTCACCG
>CAYYUT010000066.1:0-10601 GCA_964474935.1 uncultured Spirochaetales bacterium | reverse complement strand
GCTCGAGCTCGCCGACGACGACCCCGTCTACGAGGACATGGCCTCGAAGTTCTTCGAGCACTTCCTGGCGATCGTCGACGCGGTGAACGCGCTCGGAGGAAGCGGCCTCTGGGACGAGACGGACGGATTCTACTACGACCAGCTCCACCTCGACGGCCGTCGCGTCCCGATGCGGGTCCGGTCGTTGGTGGGCCTGATCCCCCTGCTCGCGGTCGAGGTGCTCGACGACGCGAAGCTCGAGCGGCTCCCGGCCTTCCGGAAGCGCATGCAGTGGTTCCTCGACAATCGCACCGATCTGGCGCGCCACATCACCTACTGCGAGACGCGCGGCAAGGGCCTCCGCCTGCTGGCGGTGCCGTCGCGCGAGCGTCTCGAACGCGTGCTCGGCTATCTGCTCGACGAGGCCGAGTTCCTCTCGCCTTTCGGGTTCCGCTCGCTCTCGCGGGTTCACGAGGCGCATCCCTACGTCTTCCGGATCGGCGGTGAAGAGCATCGCGTCGCCTACGACCCGGGTGAGTCGACCACCTGGCTGTTCGGGGGGAACTCGAACTGGCGCGGACCGATCTGGTTCCCGACGAACTTCCTGCTGCTCGAAGCGCTCGAGCGCTATGGCCACTACTACGGACGCGACCTCGAGGTGGAGTGCCCGACGGGCTCGGGACGCCGCATGCCGCTCGACGCGGTGGCGCGCGACGTCGCGGCACGGCTTGCCTCGATCTTCCTGCCGGACGAATCGGGCGCGCGCCCCTGGCACGGCCCCTTCGCCCGTTGGACGGGAGATCCGAGCTGGCGGGAGCTCGTGCTCTTCCACGAGTACTTCCACGCCGACACGGGTCGCGGGCTCGGCGCGAGCCACCAGACCGGCTGGACGGCCCTCGTCGTCCGGATCCTCGAAGAGATCGCCCGCGATCGCGGCTGACGCCCGTTCGGCCCACACCGACCGCTGACGACGACGCCCGCAAGCAGCCGCTAGCGAGGCTCGAAGCGGAATCGGGCGAAGCGCGCCGTCGTGCGACGACAGGTATTGTCGGAGTCGGTCATCACGACGAGGGCCTGGGGCATCGGACTCGAGCCGTCGAAGAAGCGCTGATAGTCGGCCAGCACATCGACCCGCTCTGCCACCCAACGCACGGTCGCGCTCGCGCCCTCCCCCTCGCCTCGCTGGTTGTCCGCCGCGGCGTGGCTCGGAGATCGCTTCGTGTCGCCGCTCTCGACGGCCAGGACGTGGGTGCGCGGGTCGTAGGGACTCGGCCAGTGGCCTCCCACCGCCTCGCGGCTCGCCCAGACGTAGGCGATGGCGCGTCCGGGTACGGTCTGTCCGTAGAGCGTCCGCGCCAGCCGCCAGCGCGCCCAGGCAGCGAACGACTCGCGCGCCGGATCGAAGGGGAAGGTCACGTAGACGCGGGCCGCGAAGTCGTCGCCGGCCTTGTCGCGCTCGTGGTCGACGTCGAGTGGATCGACGACCTGCCACTCCCAGACCAGGATCGGTGTCTCTTCGAGCGAGACCTCGGCGAGAGACACCGCCATCGCCGAGGCCGAGCACTCGCTCCGCGCCTCCCAGGCTCGGCGCCCGGCGACCTCCACGGGCTCGTACTGCGTGTGTCGGTCGATGCGTGGGAAACGGACCATCGACCATTCCCCTGAGCCCGGATCCGCGATCGCCACGCCGACGGGCGACCCGTCGGCCATGACGACGGATGCGAGGACGAGCGTGGCGACGAGTGCCGCGACGGCACGCCACGAGCTCGGACCTCGCTCTGCACGCTCTCGCATGGACATGGCCCGAGCGTAGGACGCATCGCTCCGATCGGCGTGGTGGAGTGGCTCTCGCGACAGTTTCGCCCAACGGATGCAACCGCCGGGGACCCGACGTCATCTAGATCGTGGGAGGTTCCATGCTGGCAGGGATCTGGCGCGCGATTCGGGAGCCGGTCGCGCCCGACAAGCGACGCGCTCTCGAACGGCTCTGGCAGGGCCTGCCCGCCCACGCGCGCCGTTCGGGCCAGTTCCTGGGGCGACAGTACCTGGGCTGTGGCGCCACGATCGGCGCCATGCCCCGCTGCGACTTCGGGTGCCGAGGCTGCTACCTCGGCGCCGAGGCCAACCGCATCCCGCCGGCTTCCCTCGACGAGGTCTCGCGTCAGCTGCGCCACCTCCGGGCCTGGCTCGGTGAGGGCGGTGGCGTGCAGCTCACCGACGGCGAGCTCACCCTGCGCGATCCGGACGAGCTCCTGGCGATGGTGCGTACGGCGCGCGCGCTCGGACTGGTTCCCATGCTCATGACACACGGCGAGCATCTCCTCCGCGACCCCGATCTGTTGCAACGGCTCGTGCTCGAGGGCGGACTGCGCGAGATCAGCATCCACATCGATACGACGCAGCGAGGCCGCCGCGACGCGCGATTCGCGAACGCCCGCGACGAACGCGAGCTGATGCCCTTGCGGGCCGAGTTCGCCGCGCGGATCCGCGAGACCCGACGCATCACCCGGCGGCCGCTCTCCGCGGCGTCGACCTACACGGTGACGCCCGAGAATCTCGAGGGCGTCGTCCCCACCGTTCGCTGGTTCGTGGCGAACGCCGACGCGTTCAAGATGCTGAGCTTCCAGCCTGCGGCGCAGGTCGGCCGCACCCGCACCGGGCTCGGGGGCGGGGTGACGGTCGAGGACCTGTGGCGCGAGATCGGGAAGGCCATCGGCCGGAGCGATCTCGACCGCCACACCGGCCATCTCGGACATCCCGATTGCACCCGCTTCGTCCAGGGTCTCGTGGCGCGCGCCGGAAGCCCGGACGCTGGCGACGCGCGCTTCGAGCCGGTCTACGACCTCGCACACGAGGGGGATCGCAACGCCATCGAGGGACTCGCCGAACGCTTCGGCGGCGTCCACCTGCGCGGTGAGTCGCGGGCCGAAGCCGGCGCCCGGGCGCTCGCGCTCCTGGCCAGGCACCTACCGTTCGTGGCCCGGCGCGGCCTGCCCTGGGCGCTGCGCACCTCCCGGCGCGTCGCCGGGCGGCATCCGCTCGGCTTCGCCTCGGATCTGACGCGCGGCCGCACTCGGCTCGACTACCTGAACCTGGTGAGCCACCACTTCATGGACCGCGAGACACTGGCGACGACCCGCGGCCGCGAACGCCTCGCACACTGCGCCTTCCGGGTCTCGATCGGCGGCGAGCTGGTGTCGATGTGTCAGGCGAACGCACTCGGAGGCCGCTCCGAGTTCTACGCCCGCCTGGTCCGAGGCGAGGACGCCAACGTCGCAGGCGCGACCTACACTCGCGACGTCGGGGCGGGGGCGCCGGCGCCGCGCGAGCCCCACCGACGAGAACGATGAGCGAGTCGGTCGACGATCCGCAGGCCCCCACCCGCTACCAGGCCGAGATCCTGCCGGCCCGCAGGCACGTGCGCGTCGTCTTCAACGGCGAGACGGTCGCCGACAGCCGACGAGCCCTGGTGGTGCGCGAGACCCGACTGCCTCCGGTCTTCTATCTCCCGAAGGAAGACGTGCGGATGGATCTCATGCAGCCCACCGACTACCGGACGCACTGCCCCTTCAAGGGGAATGCCTCGTACTGGACGTTGCTGGTCGACGACCGGCTGGTCGAGAATGCCGTCTGGGCCTACGAGAATCCGCTGCCCGAGTTCCAGGAGATCGCGGGCTACGTGGCCTTCTACCGCAACCGCATGGACTCCTGGTTCGAGGACGAGTCCGAGGTCGAGATCGACCCGGTCACCGACACGCATCAGCACGGCAATCCGCTGGTCGACTGGCTCCTGCGCGATTCGTGGGAAGCGAGTGGAATCGACGAGCTGACCGCCCGCTTCGCCCGCCAGCTCCGCCACGTCGGCATCCCCGTCACCCGGCTCAACCTGATGGTGCGGACGCTGCATCCCCAGGTGCTCGGCATCGTGCACCTCTGGGACGTGGCGGGCGACGACGTCGAGACCATCGAGCTCTCGCACCAGCGGGGCGAAGAGGAGCGCTTCCTGTCGAGCCCGTTGGTCCCGATCTTCGCCGGCCGCGGGGGCATCCGCCGACGGCTCGAAGGCCCGAACGCCAAGCTCGACTTCCCGATCCTCCAGGACCTCCGCGAAGAGGGCGGCACCGACTACGCGGCCATGCCGATCACCTTCTCGGACGGCCAGATCCACGCCCTGACGCTCGGCACCGATCGTCAGGGCGGCTTCGAGACCGAACACCTCGGACACGTGCACGAGGTGCTTCCGTTGCTGGCGCGGCTGGTCGAGGTGCACACGATGCGTCGGACGGCCCGCACCCTGCTCGACACCTATCTGGGCGCGCACACCGGCCAACGCGTGCTCGACGGTCTGATCCGCCGGGGCGACGGCGAGCTGATCCCCTCGATCATCTGGTGGGCCGACCTCCGTGGCTCGACGCCCCTCGCCGACCGTATCCCGCGCCAGCGTTATCTCGACCTCCTGAACGAGTTCTTCGAATGCACCGCGGGCGCGGCCATCGATCGTGGCGGCGAGGTGCTCAAGTTCATCGGCGACGCAGTGCTCGCGATCTTCCCGGTCGACTCCGAGAAGAAGGCCGCCTTCACGGCGCTCGCAGCCGCACGCGACGCGGTGGCGCAGCTCGAGAAGCTGAATGCCGTGAATCTCGACCCCGAGAGCCGACTCTCGGCAGCGATCGCGTTGCACGTGGGCGAGGTGAACTACGGGAACATCGGGATCCACGGGCGGCTCGACTTCACCGTCACCGGACCGGCCGTGAACGAGGTCGCCCGGCTGGAACGGATTGGGAAGAACATCGGCAAGGAGATCGTCACGTCGGACGAGTTCGCGAAGCTCGTTCCAGGCGAGACCCGGTCGCTCGGCGTCCATCGGCTCCGCGGCGTTCCGCGACCGATGGAGGTGTACACCCCGAACGAGCTCGCCTAGCGCCCGTTCCAGCCATGCGCCAGCGTGCGGACGCGTCGTCGACGCGTTCGTCGCGGTTCGAACGAACCATCGGAAGAGACGCGCAAGTCTCCGGACGAGATCCTAGGGCGACGCACCCGCTGCCGGCGACCGGCCGTACGGCGGCTCGAGCAGTCGCCGTCCCTCGCGCTGAGTCCGGTACAGCAGTCGCAGATACTCGGCGCGCGGGAGTGTGCGCGCACCGAGCGCTTCGACGTGGGGACTCATCTGTTGGACGTCGAGCCAGCCGGCTCCGGCCGCCTCGAGCCGGCGAATCAGCTCGAGGAGCGCCAGCTTCGACGCGTTCGACGCGCGGTGGAACATGCTCTCGGCCGAGAACACGCCGTCGAGCTCGACCCCGTAGATCCCGCCCACCAGCTCGCCCCCGCGCCACGCCTCGACGCTGTGGGCATGCCCCATCCGGTGCAGGTTGGTGTACGCAGCGATCATCGCCGGCGTGATCCAGGTGCCGCTCTGTCCGGCCCGGGGTGTCTCGGCGCATCCCCGGATCACCGCCTCGAAGGCCCGGTCGAGCGTCAGCTCGAAAGGCTGGCGCCGGGCCAGCTTCGCCAGGCTGCGCGGCACGTGGAGAGCGTCGAAGAAGATCACGGCCCGCTCGTCGGGACAGAACCAGGGCAGCGGGAGCCCGTCCACCGGCCACGGGAAGATCCCGAGGCGGTAGGCTTCCAGCAGCGTCTCGGGCCGGAGGTCGTCCCCGACCGCGACCAGGCCCTGGGGGCCCGCCTCGTGCGGGTCGGGGAAGGCCCTGGACGGCACCCGGCGCTCACCCCCCGTGGTCGACGAAGATCGGAGACGACCAGGCCCGCGGCTCGTGCTCGGCCAGGCAGTCGTCCTCGGCCCCATCCTCGCCAGGGCACAGGCTCACGCTCACGCACCGGCCCGTCTCGTCGTAGGTGCAGTTCACGCCGGCGGCGTTGATGGCCGGGGCAAGCGCCTCGAAGGCCCGCACGTAGTAGAGCGAGTCGCGACCGTCGCGTACGAAGTCGGGGTCGCTGAAGGCGATGGCACAGCCCTCCGGATCGGGCTCGCACTCGAAGCTCAGCCACGGGTCCTCGATCAGCGGCGCGACCGGCTCTCCCGCGTAGGCCTGGGGCCGGATCCGCACCACCTCCATGCGCGTGATGGCACGCCGTGCGTCGCTCGGGGGGTAGCACTCGCCCTTCCTGCCGCGGGCGAGGCGCTCCGCGCCGATACCGCGGACCGAGTAGTCGGGACAGACCGGCAGCTGCTCGAACGAGCCCACGGCGCGCGCCTGGAAGATCGGAGCCGAGTCCATCCGGACCTCTCCTCCCATCGCGAGCGTGTCGCCGCCCGTTCCCGGCGGATTCAACATCTCGAACCAGAGCAGGATGCGGGGACCGCTGGTGCCGTACACGCGTCGGTCCTCGAGGGCCGACCAGATGGCATCGCGGTTGCGTCCTTCGGCGTGGACGGCGACGAGCCCTCCCGTCTGGAAGTAGGAGACCTGGCGTTCGAATTCGAAGAGCTGGAAGCCCGCCAGCGTGGAGCTCGCGCGATCGAAGGGGCGCGAGTTCGCGATCGGCGGATCTTCGGGCCGGGCCAGGAATCGGCGCAAGGGGTTCTCGTCCGAGGCCAGAGCCGACTCGGTGAAGCCGCGGCGGTACACCTCCTTGTAGCCCGTTCCCGGCCGCGCGAAGTGGTTGTCGCTCGACGACATGAATCCGAAGCGGAAGCGTTGCGGCTCCTCGTCGCCCTCGCCGAAGTCGCTGAGCGCCATGACGTACTGCGCCGAGCCGGCCGGCCGGTAGTTGAAGGAGGGCTGCTGACAGTCCTGGCATTGGCCGGAACCGAGCCAGTCCTCGGGCTGGGCACCCGGAACCGTCAGATGGGCCTGCCCGAGCGCCTGGGCGGCCCGCTCACGCGCCAGGCGCGCCCGCTCCTCGCACTCGGCCTCCGGAGCGCCCTCGGTCTGGCAGCGCTCCTGGATGATCTCGCCGGCGCGCCAGCAGCTCGGGAGGTAGGCATCGCTCGGCTCGGGGCACGTCGGGGTGCCGTCCTCGGCGAACTCGACGCCCCGCCATGTGCGGTAGACCTCGGAGTTGCCGTGTCCCGAATAGATCTCGAAGAGCGTCTGGCGATCGGGGTCGTGCTGCTCGCGGCTGAGCTGCTTGTCCCAGCGCGCGCCGGGGGGCGTGTAGAAGCCCCAGGTCGTGCCGTGCGGAATCACGATCGCCGGGAAGCCCCATTCGTCGAGCTTGCGGAAGAGATCGCCGGGCTCCGCGGCCGCCTCGATGCAATCGATGGGCAGATCGCGAACGTGGCCGTCGGGACAGATCCCGAGCCCGTCGCGCTCGCCGAAGTAGCGCATCATGTCGTGAATCCGGCTGTCCGTGGAGACCAGACCGAGCAGCCCGCGCCGGAGCGTGCCCGGGATGGCGGCCCGCGCCTGCTCGACCGCGGCGAGCGCCGCGATCGGTCGCGCCGGGATCTGGTCGGGCTCGAGGCTCTTCAGCACCACGTTCTTGTGGCCCCAGTGGTTGTCGGGTGTCGTTCCGACCTGGGTCCACTCCCAGCCCAAGAAGGGGACGACGTCGGGGTTCTCGGGATTGCCCGCCACCTCGGCGCACTGCTGGATCGAATCGACGCTCTCGTTCCAGTGGCGCGGGGACATCTGCTCGGCGTGATCGTTGATCGACCAGAAGTCGAGAGCCGAGCAGTAGCGGGCGAAGTCGCAGGCGTCGGCGGGCGGATGCGCGCCCTCGCCGAAGCCCGGCATGCTGAACATGAAGGCGTCGAACGAGAAGGTGGTGTGGACGTGGAGATCCCCGAACAGGATCTGCTCCGGGCCCCGCGCCCCGATGGCCCGCTTGGCCTGGCGACCCCCGGCCTCGGTTTCGGCGACCTGGCTCGCGGGACGGCGCTCCGCCGTCACCTCCCCGGGCTCCTCGTGGCTTCCGAACGTGCCCTTCCCCACCACGTAGAGGGCGGAGAGCGCGGCCGCGACGAGGGCCAGCAAGAGGATCAGGACGGTTCGCATGCAGCCTCCTTCGATGCTCGTGTCGAACGGCGCATGGCCGCGCGACGCGGATCGGCGCCCGGACCCTTCGGGACCCGGGCGCCGCGGAAGCCGCAGTGTAGTCCATCACGACGAGCGGGTGGCAGCGCGCCCCGCTCCCCGGTGATGCGGGGCGTCGTCAGCCGCGTCGCCGACCCAGCGCAGCGATTCCCAACGCCGGCAGCAGCAGCAGTGCCGCACCGGGCTCAGGGGTCACCCGGAAGTCGACATCGTCGATCCAGAGCTCCTGGCCGCCGATCTTGAAGTCGGTGATGAGCGCGCCGGTCAGCTGGAGTCGGCCCATGTCGCCGCCATTGCCACCGAAGGGGATGTTGACGAGCGCCCCGCCGATGGTGCTGCCGTCGATGTCGATGAAGTTCTCGAAGTTCTGGAAGTCGCCGTTCACCGTCAGGTTGAGGTTGCCCCCGAACTCCCCGAAGAGCAGCGAGATGGCCGTGGTGCTGGCCGGCACGGCGAACGACAGATTGACGTTGTTCACCGCCATCTCGAGGCCCGACCCGCCGGCGTTGCCGCCGTTCTGGACCTCGGTGTTGCCCGCAGCCGTCGTGCCCCCCCCCGAGAAGGTGAAGTCCATCACCATCACATCGACGCCCGATGTGGTGAACGTGTCGCCAACGACGAAAGTCGTCGCCAGGGTCTGGTCCTCGAAATCGAGATTCACTGCGCCCGCCGGGGCGGCTGCGCCAGCGAGCGCGACGACGCCGGCCGCCGCCAGGATCGTTCGGATCTGCATGACTTTCCTCCAAGTCGCTCGGCGAAACGTTCCGCGCGCCCTCGCGCGGGGTGCATCCGCCTCCGCTCTTGAGTGGTCGCCCGTCCACACGAAGCGCACGCGAAGGCGCCAGCGGCGAGATTCTCCGAGGTTCGCGGGGAGCCGGACCCAGGTGCTGAGGGGTTATCGACCCGAAACCGAACCGAGTGGCGAGCTCGATCCCTCGATCTCGAGGACTCGATGCGCGTGGTGAACCCGCCCGAACTCATCGCGCGCCTCGACCGTCAGGGTGTAGACCCCGGGGCCGAGGTCGTCGGGCAGGTCGCCCTCCCAGATGTGGGTCGAGGGCTCGGCCTTCACCCAGGGCTTGATCGCCTCGGGGTGCCGCGCGAAGAGCTCGCGCACGAAGGGATCGAAGGTCGTCCGGCGCACCATCGTCACCGGCCCGCGCGTGCCGACCCGGAAGCGCACGCTCGAGTTCGGGCCCCCATCGAAGAGGTTCACCACCACCTGCGCCGCGGCCACCTCGTCGACCGACATGCGTCCATCGAGGAGCTCGCCCGGTCGATAGGCCCGCTGCACCTCGCTGCGATGGTGATGGTGCGCGACGTCGAAGGTCACCCGCATCTGGTAGTCGGCAGGTGCGCCCGCCGCCTTGTAGCGGAGCGCGACCTGGTTGCCGTCGACCTCGAGCAGGTGATAGCCGTTCGGCGTCCCATCGCGTTGCTCGGCGACCGGGATGCCCCGGGCGTCGAGGGGGCCGCTCCACCAGCTCCCCGAGACCGTCGTCAGGACGTGGTGGTGCAGCCGGCCCGGACCCGCGAAGCCGTCGTCGGGGCCGAAGTAGTGATGCTCGGTGGTATGCGTGTGGCCTGCGACGGCGTAGAGGTGCTCGCGCCCGGCGAGCAGATCGAACAGCTCGCGGCGATTCTGGGTGTTCGCGCGCGGGTTCTCGGGCTCGCCCGTGTGGGTGCGGAGCGGCGCATGCATCGCCAGGAACACGAGCTTCTCGGGGGCGACCCGCGCGAGGTCGCGCTCGAGCCAGCGGAGCTGGTCGCGGTCGATCCGGGCCTCGTAGCCGCCGCTGCCGCGGTAGTCACCCGGATCGGCCTCGCCGTTTCCGGCATAGACGATGTTGTCGAGCACCACGAAGTGCGCGTCCCCCACCTCGAACGAGTAGTAGGGCGGACCGAAGAAGCGCTTGAAGGTCTCGAGCGAATGGCGGTCGTCGGGGGCCCGCAGGTTCAGCTCGTGGTTCCCGGGCACGTGGTACCAGGGCACGCCGAGCTGCGTGACGACCCCGATCAGGCGCGGGCAGAGCGACAGGTCGTCGAAGAGGATGTCGCCGAGGGTCATCCCGAAACGCGCCTCGGTCCCGATCAGCTCGGCGACGACGTCGTCGCGTAGATAGTCGAGCTCGGCGGCCGACTGCGGCTGGGTGTCGGCGAAGAGGATCGCCTCGAAGCGTCGCGGCTCGTCGGGATCCCGCTGCAGCGCGAAGTCGAGCGATGCGGGAAGCGGGCCGGTCGGTTCGATCCCGGCGTACCGCAGCCCCGCGGGCGAGCCCGAGGGCTGATGGACGTGGTAGAAGCGAGGGAGCCCGTCGCGACCGAGGGGGGTCCGCCAGCCCGGCGGCTTGGTCACGAACACGATCGTCTGCTCGTCGATGGCCAGCGCGTAGCGACCCTCGGCGTCGGTCTCGACCACCTCGCGACCGTTCGAGACGGCGACTCCCGGAACGCCGACCTCGCCCGGATCGCGCCGGCTGTTGCCGTCGGCATCGTCGAAGACGAAGCCCCGGACCGTTTCGACGGTCTCGGCGCGCGCGACGCCGGTTGGCGGTGCGAGTCCCAGGCACGCGGCGGTCGGAACGGGGCCGGCAAGCCGCGCACCGAGGTCCTGGCGAGCCGGGT
>CAYYUT010000065.1:0-10708 GCA_964474935.1 uncultured Spirochaetales bacterium | reverse complement strand
GGACAGCCCGCTCTCGGAGTGCGGCGTGCTCGGCTACGAGTACGGCTACGCGATGGCCGAGCCCCGGGCCCTCGTGATGTGGGAGGCCCAGTTCGGCGACTTCGCGAACGGCGCCCAGGTGATCATCGACCAGTTCATCGCGTCGGCGCACGTGAAGTGGCAGCGGATGAGCGGTCTGGTGATGCTCCTCCCGCACGGCTACGAAGGCCAGGGCCCCGAGCACTCGAGCGCGCGCCTCGAGCGGTTCCTGCAGCTCTGCGCCGAGGACAACCTGCAGGTGGTGAACGCCACCACGCCGGCCCAGTACTTCCATCTGCTGCGTCGCCAGATGCTGCGGAGATGGCGGGCCCCCCTGGTGGTCTTCACTCCGAAGAGCCTGCTGCGAAACCCGCGGGCCACCTCGCTTCCCGACGAGCTCGTACGCGGTCGCTTCCAACGCGTGATCGACGACGACCACACCGCCCCGCGGCCCGACCGCGTGAAGCGCGTGCTGCTCTGCACCGGGAAGGTCTACTACGAGCTGCTCGACTGGCGCGACCAGCGGGTCGAGCGGGTCGGTCCCGACGCCGCCGGCGACGTCGCGATCGTGAGGGTCGAGCAGCTCTACCCGTGGCCCTCCGTCGAGGTGGCCGCGGCCGTGCGACGCTATCTGCAGGCCGAGACGGTCCTCTGGGTCCAGGAGGAGCCGTCCAACATGGGCGCCTGGAGCTTCGTCCGTGAGCGGATCGGAGACGTGCTGCGCCCGGAGCAGCGCCTCGGCTACGCCGGTCGCGGGGAGGCCGCGAGCCCGGCGGGAGGTTCCGCCCGGGTGCACCGCGAGAGGCAGGGCGCGCTCCTCGACGCCGCATTCGCCGGTCTCGGCTGATCTCTCGCGTGGGTCGTTGGCTCCGAGCGTGGGCGCCCCTCGTGTTCGCGTCCTTGCTCTCGCTCGCCGCGACGTCCGCCGGCGGGACCAACGATCTCGAGGAACGGCTTCTGCAGCTCGCTGCGCGAGCGGTCGCCGAGGGCGATCTCGAGGCCGCGCGCGATCGCTATGCGCGTGCGCTCGTCGCGAATCCCCGCTCCGCCCGGGCCGAGGCAGGCCTCGGCGAGCTGGCGCTCCGAGCCGGCGACGCCGCCGCGGCCGAGGCGCACTTCGCCGCCGCCGCCGAATCCGACCCCGAGTCCCTCTCGCCGCTGCTCGGACTGGCCGAGATCGCGAAGCGCCGCGGCGATCTCGACCGTGCACGCGGGCTGCTCCGCGACGCCGTGAGGCGCGCCCCGCTCGACCCCCGCACCCACCACCGGCTCTTCGAGGCCACCGGACGCGCACCGCCGGGGCTCCGGATCACGGATCTCGAGACGCTTGGCGCCGTGATGGAGCGCTTCCCGTACGACCCCTACGTCCAGCTCGCGGCGGGCCGTGCCCTGCGCGAGATCGGTCGCAAGGAGGCAGCCCGCTCGAGTCTGCGTCAGGCCGTGTTCGCGATCGACGAGGCCGCCGATCTGGCGGAAGAGACCTTCGCCGACCTGGCGAGCGTCGATGCCGAGTGGGCCGGGCGGCGCGTCGTCCCGGTGGCGGTCTACGCCGACGAGTCGGTCCGGTCCCACCCCGAATGGCGGTTCCGTATGCGACTCGTCTGGAATCGGGTGTCGCGCGCCCTCGATCCGTGGCTCGCGACCGTCTTCGTGCCGATCTCGATCGACGCCTTCTCGACCCGCGGGGTGGCCGACGATCTGAAGGCCATCCATGGCCGCTTCCGGCGCGATCGGCGGCTCCCGCCCGAGGGCATCGTGGCCGCCTTCACCGAACGCGAGCCTCCGGTGAGACGTCGCACGGCAGCACGCCTCGGAGAGGCCGAGTTCCTCGGACGCTCGCTCGTGGTCCGACTCGAGCCCGGAGAGGTGGACAGCCGCGTCCTCGCCCACGAGCTGGTCCACATCTACGGAGGGGTCCACGTCCTCGACGACGTCGAGTCGCTGATGAACCCGGACGGCGAGGCGACCCAGATCGACCCGATGAACCAGAGGATCCTGCGGATGCTCAAGGACCGCGGCTTTGGTCCCGGTGGCTTCGAGGAGAACGTGTTCGCCAAGGTCGACGAGGAGACCATGACCGAGGCCTATCTCGGCGCGCTCGGCGTCAATCTCTTCTACCGCAAGTCGGGTCTCGAAGAGGCCATGGAGGCCGCGCGCACCTCCCGGGTGGTGGCCGCCGACCGCGCCCGCGAGATCACCCGGCTCGACTCGCATCTCGGGGACGTCGCGCGGTTGGTGGCCATCCTGCTGATCCGGGGAGAACGCTACGCCGAGGCGGTCTTCATGCTCGATTCGGCCGCGCGCCTGTTCGGGCCCGAGTCGGCCGCCGGGCGCGCGGCACAGGCCGAGTCGGACCGGCTGCGGCGCGCGTTGATCGAACGGGCCCGCGAGCCTTGAGCCCGTGTCCTGTGCGAGCGGGTCGTCCTCCATCCCGACCCCTCACTCGGACGGGTCCGAGTGCACGCGCAGGGATCGCAGGCGGTTGATCGCTGCCGCGATCTCGTGGCGCCTCGGACGGGCGAGATCTCCGGGATGCGCGTTCTCATCCGTGTCCGGGGCCTGGCGACCCATGGGTGACGCGAGCACGTCGAGCCCGCGGGCATCGAGCTCGGCTTCGAGCGCGTCGAGGAGTACTCCGAGCGACCGGGTGCCGTCCACCCAGCGCCGGCCGAGGAGATGGAGGGCTCGTCCGATGGCCCGGGTCTGGCTCCGGTCGACCAGCTGATCGAGGGCTCCGAGCTCGATGCGCTCGTCTCCGAACCCGATCGTGTGTCGCGACCGCGCCTCGATCCGGATCCGCCCGCGTGCACGCTCCGGATCGAAGCTCGCGGCGAGCGGTGCCCTGGGCGCGGGTGGGGTGAGCTCGCCCGATGACTCGCGCCGGCGCCGCGTGGGATGTTCGCTCGCGATGCTCCGGGCTCTCGCCGTGACGTCGATCGCCCGGTAGCCGCGCATCTGGATCACGTGATCGGCCACGTCGAAGTAGTCGCCCGAACCGCCCATCACGAGCACCGTCGAGACGCCGAGCCGATCGCGCAGCGCTTCGATGCGATCCAGGAAGGGGGTGATGGGCTCGTCGCCGTCCGGTACCAGGGCCTGCATCCGGGCATCGCGGATCATGAAGTTCGTGGCCGAGGTGTCCTCGTCGAGCAGCAGCACGCGGGCCCCGGCTTCGAGCGCCTCGACGATGCTGGCGGCCTGGCTCGTGCTGCCGCTGGCGTCGTTGCTCGAGAAGACGCGGGTGTCGCGTCCCTGCGGCAGCCGACCGATGAAGGCGCTGATGTCGACCCGTTCGATGCGGCGTCCGTCCTCGGCCCGGACCTTCACGAGGTCGGGATCGCTCACGACGTACTCGCGCCCGTCTCCCGGTACGTGGGGGTGTACGCCCCGCTCGAGGGCGCGCAGCAGGGTCGACTTGCCGTGATAGCCGCCCCCCACCACCAGGGTGATGCCTCGCCGGACGCCCATGCCGCGGACCTCCCGGCTCGGCTCGCGTTCCCGGATGCGCACCGGGTGGGGAAGCTCGACCGAGACGCGGAGTGAGTCGGGCGATTCGAAGGGAACGGTCCGGTCCCATGCGAGCGGGCGCTCGGTGACGCCCGACAGACGCGGCAGGCGGGAGCCATCCGCGACGAAGGCCACGAGCCCGAGCTCTCCGAGGTGCGCGCGCAGGAACTCCTGGTTCTCGACGCACTCGACGAACTCGCGCGCTTCGGTCTCGGGCAGCGCACTCGCCTCGAGGCCGCGTCGCGCGATCTCCGGGAGGGCCTCGGTGAGCAGGGCGTCGGCCTCGCCGCCCAGAATCCGACGACCGGCGGCCGGGAGCCCCGCCTCGAGCCGTGCCTCGACGAAGTCGTCCTCGAGGCGCACGGCGCTGCGCGCCAGCACCGCGGCTCCGCCGCTGTCGATGCGGATGCGTCCGCTGCGTCCCGAGCCCCGTCCCCGACCGCGACCGGCGTCGATCGCCCGGGCGGTGCGACGCGCCAGGAAGTCGGCGAGGGCCAGACGCCGGACGGGACGGTCGAACAGGTCGCGCGGGAGATCGGCGCGGCGCATCGGAATCCGGACGCGGAGCCTCGAGGGCGCGGCGAAGGGATCACCCTGGGCGTGGTCGAGGAAGAGCTCGAAGTCGCGTCCCGCCCAGCCGCCCTCGAGCTCGCGGTAGCCCTTGTAGCTGCGTCCGTCGAGGCGGCGGAGGGCCTGCGAGAGCGCCTCAACGCTCCGCATGGTTCGCTTCCCGGAACGGCTCGAGCGCGGGATCGAGCTCCACGTGCAGCGGCTCGAACCGGTTCGGCGGGTCCGGAGGGATGCGGACGATGTCGCTTCCGAAGCTGGCCGTCACGATCCGGCGCATACGACGAGGGTATCCGATCCCGCGACAGGCCGAGCCCCACCCCATGTGCGGGTTCGCTCCGCTCCGTCCGTCGCCTGCCGACGGATCGCGTCTCGCTTGCCGCCTCGGGAAGTGGTCTCGCGATGCGTCCGATGCCCCCGCCCGGCCCGGGTGCCCCGCGATCCCGGCCGGATCGCGTCGGGCCGCGCGCGACGGCATGCGTTCCGCGTCGTGGCGCTCAACGCCGACTGCGCGGAGTCCGATAGGAAGCGGCATGGCCGACCTGTCGCGCGCACCGCTTCTCGGACGACTCGCCGTCCACTACAAGCTCATCCGCAAGGACCAGCTCGAGCAGGTGCTGGCGGATCAGCCGCCCGAGCACCGGCTCGGCGAGCTCATGATGGAGCACGGCTGGGTCACCCAGAAGCAGCTCGATCGGCTGCTCCAGATCCAGCGCGACATGCTGGTGAAGTCGCGGGCGTCCCGCGCCACGGAGTCCGCCTCGGGGTCGGCCGCCGCGGGCGCTTCCCGGGCCCCCGACCCGACTGCGAGGCCCGAGTCGGCGCGCCCCGCGAACCCGCCGCCCGATCCGCCGGGCGGAGCGGGCGCGACGCGCGCGCCATCCCCCGTGGCTGCCGGGTCGTCGCCGCCCGCGGCCGCGCCACGGAGTCCGGACGCGTCCGTGAGGGCCGTCCCGGAAGCGAGCCCGCCCGCCGGTCTCGCGGCGTCTACGGCGAGCCGCCCGGCCGAGCGTTCGGAGCGGCTCGCCGGGCTGCTGCGCAAGGCCGTCGAGGCCGGCGCCAGCCATCACCACATCCATGCCGGTTCGGCACTTCGGATGCGTCGTCATGGAAAGCTCGAGACGTCGGGAGACGCTCCCCTCGAAGCCGCTGCCTGTGAGTCGATGTTCCGGGACGCGCTCTCGACGGCGCAGTGGGAGCAGCTCGAGACGCAGGGCCAGATCGACTTCGCCTACACCCTGGACGGCGTGGCCCGGTTCCGGTGCAACGTGTACCGACAGCAGCACGGCGTCGACGGGGTGTTCCGGGCCATCCCGATCGCTCCCCCGGGCCTCGAGGAGCTCGGTCTTCCCAGCACGCTCGCGCGTTTCACGGGCTTCCATCAGGGAATGGTGCTGGTGACCGGACCGGCCGGCTGCGGCAAGTCGTCGACCATGGCGGCCCTGCTCGACATCGTGAACGAGGACCGCAGCGATCACATCATCACGATCGAAGACCCGATCGAGTTCCTCCACGCATCGAAGCGTTGCCTGGTGAACCAACGCCAGGTGGGGGGCCACACCGAATCGTTCGCACGCGCCCTTCGGGCGGCGCTCCGCGAGGATCCCGACGTGATCGGGATCGGCGAGCTCCGCGATCTCGAGACGGTCTCACTGGCCCTCACGGCCGCCGAGACCGGCCACTTCGTCCTGGCGACCCTCCACACCGACTCCGCGATCGGCACGATCAACCGGCTCGTGGGCGTCTTTCCGCCGAACCAGCAGAGCCAGATCCGGAGCATGGTGTCCGAGTCGCTCCGGGGGGTGGTCTCGCAACGTCTGGTGTCGAAGGCGGACGGAACGGGCCGGGTTCCCGCGCTCGAGGTGATGGTGGTGAACAAGGCCATCGGGAACCTGATCCGCGAGAACAAGACGGTCCAGATCCACTCGATCCTCCAGACCGGCGCGGCTCAGGGCATGTGCCTGCTCGACGACTCGCTCACCGAGCTGGTGAGGTCCGGGACGATCAGCGCCGATGAAGCCCGGCTGCACGCCAACGATTCGAAGCGTTTCGCGGGAGGTCGCTGACCGATGGCCGAGATCGATCGCTTGCTCACGATGCTCAAGGAGAGGAAGGGCAGCGACCTCCATCTGGCCGCCGGACGCGAGCCGCGGATCCGGGCCAAGGGTGCCCTCGAACCGATCGACGGAGAGGCGCTCCTCAGCGACGAGGCGGTCCGTTCGCTGCTCGCAGAGATCGCCGAGCCCGATCAGTGGGACCGTTTCGCGACCGGGGGAGATCTCGACTTCGCGTACGGGCTTCCGGGGATCGCACGCTTTCGCGCCAACTTCTTCATGCAGGAGAACGGGGCCGGCGCCGTCTTCCGGATCATCCCGGAACAGATCATTCCCGCCGAGGACCTGGGCCTGCCGGATGCGGTCGCCGAGCTCGCGAATCTCGAGAAGGGGCTCGTCCTCGTCACCGGGCCCACGGGTTCGGGCAAGAGCACGACCCTCGCGGCCATCATCGACCGCGTCAACCGCGATCATGCCAAGCACATCGTCACGATCGAGGACCCCGTCGAGTTCGTCCACGAGAGCCGCGGCTCGGTCTTCTCGCATCGCGAGGTGGGCGCCCACACCGACGGGTTCGCCGGTGCGCTCCGGGCCGTCGTGCGCCAGGACGCGAACATCATCCTGGTGGGCGAGATGCGCGACCCGGAGACCATCTCGCTCGCCATCACGGCGGCCGAGATGGGTTCTCTCGTATTCGGGACCCTCCACACCAACAGCGCGGCCAAGACCATCGACCGGGTGATCGACGCGTTCCCGGCCGAGCAGCAGGCCCAGGTGCGGATGTCGCTGGCCGATTCGTTGGCCGCCGTGGTGTCGCAGCTGCTGCTGCCGACGGCCGACGGCGCGGGACGGGTCGCCGTCCACGAGATCCTGCTGCGGACCTCCGGCCTGCCCAACCTCGTGCGCGAGGGGATCACCCCGATGCTGACTTCGCTGATCCAGTCGGGCCGGAACGTTGGAATGCAGGCCATGGACGATGCCCTGTTCGCGCTGGCCAAGGAAGGGCGGGTCGATCCGCAGCAGGCGATGTCGAAGGCGCACGACAAGGGGCGCTTCGAGCCGCTCGTACGAGGGGCCTAGGTGCGCCTCGTCGCCTGCCCCGACTGCCATCGGCAGTACGACGTGACCCATGTCGTGCAGGAGTTCGTCGCCTGCAGCTGCGGGGCGTCCATCGCGAACCGACCCCAGACGCCCGTCGACAAGCCCATCCATCGCTGCGGGTCGTGCGGAGCCAGCGTCACGGGGGACACCGAGGTCTGTGCGTACTGCGGTGGGAGCCTGGTTCGCGACGAGGAGGCGCTATCGACGATCTGCCCCGAGTGCTTCGCGCGAAACGCCGAGCACTCGCGCTTCTGCACGGCATGCGGCGTTGCCTTCGATCCCCAACCGCTCGTCGAGGGCCGTGAGCTGCCGTGTCCCTGCTGTGGCGGTCTGATGCCGGTCCGCTCGATCGGCGAGCTCCCAACCAACGAATGCCCCTCCTGCAACGGTCTCTGGGTACCCGGCGATCACTTCGAGACGCTGGTGAACCGGGCGGTCGATTCGTTGCGCAAGCGAACGCCCGGGGAGCGGGAGCGGCTGGCGCCGCGGCGCGTGGGCGGGAACCCGGTCGCCCGCGGTGTGCACTACCGAAAGTGCCCCGTCTGCGAGGCATTCATGCATCGCCGGAACTTCCGGCGCAGCTCGGGAGTGATCATCGATCGCTGTCACGATCACGGCACCTGGCTCGACGCCGACGAGCTCGAAGAGATCGCGGGCTTCATCGTGGACCACGGAGGCGACGCCACACCGACGCGGGACGAGGAACGCAAGACCCGTGCCGTGGCCCACGAGTTCCACCGGCTCGCCCACGCAGGCAGGCTCGAATCCAATCGAGGGGCTGGGGGGTTCGGCCGCAGCGCGCTCGATCTCATCATCTCCCTACTCGACTGAACCGGAGGATCGACCCATGGGCTTCATGGACAAACTGCGCGGTGAGCTGATCGATGTCGTCGAATGGATCGACGACAGCCGCCACACCCTCGTCTGGCGTTTCCCGCGGTACCACAACCAGATCAAATACGGTGCCCAGCTCATCGTGCGGCCGGGTCAGCAGGCGATCTTCGTGCGCGAGGGCCGGGTGGCCGACGTCTTCGGCCCCGGTCAGTACCGACTCGAGACGAAGAACCTCCCGGTGCTGAGCACGCTGGCCGGCTGGAAGTACGGCTTCGACAGCCCCTTCAAGGCCGAGGT
The DNA here is from genome assembly GCA_964474935.1 of uncultured Spirochaetales bacterium. GTDB lineage: Bacteria > Myxococcota_A > UBA9160 > UBA9160 > JAFDDA01 > CAYYUT01. The sequence continues at coordinate 2,330 of CAYYUT010000065.1, read as the reverse complement.
CTACTTCACCAGCACGCGCCAGATCGCCGATCTGAAGTGGGGTACGCCCAACCCGGTGATGATGCGCGACGTCGACTTCGGACCGATCCGGCTGCGGGCGTTCGGGACCTACACGCTGCGGGCGATCGATCCCCGCGCGCTGCTGAACGAGCTGGTCGGCGCCGACTCGTCGTTCGAGACCGACGAGATCAGCGAGCTGATCCGGTCGATCATCAACCACGCCTTCGCCGAGCTCGTGGCGAGCGCCGACGTGGCGGCCCTCGACCTGGCCGAGAACTACCGCGCCCTGTCCGAAGAGCTGCGCAAGCGGGTGGTGTCCAAGATCGACGACGAGTTCGGGCTCGACCTGCCCCAGCTCTACATCGTGAACATCTCGCTTCCGCCCGAGGTCGAGAAGGCGCTCGACGCCCGGACCGGCATGAACGTGGTGGGCGACCTGGCCCGCTACCAGCAGTTCCAGATCGGAGCCGCGACCCCGGTGGCCGCCGCCAACCCGGCCGGCGGACTGGCCGGCGCCGGCGTGGGGCTCGGGATGGGGATGGCCTACGCCCAGACGGTGCCGGGCGGGGGCGCGCCGACCGCGGCCCCGGCGGGTCCGCCGCCGCTGCCCCAGCTGCCCTCGTGGTACGTCGCCGAGAACGGTCAGAGCTTCGCGGTCGAGCAGGCGGCCCTGGCCGAGGCGATCGCCGGAGGGCGCGTGGGTCCGCAGACCCTCGTCTGGACCGCGGGGCTCACGGGCTGGCAGCCGGCCGGCGCGGTGCCCGCGCTCGCGCCCCTGTTCCAGGGGCCTCCGCCGCCGCCGCCTCCTCCGGACGGCGGCCCGGGCGGTGCGGGGACCGACTAGCTTCCGGTCTCGAGGCGCGCCCAACGCCGGAGCTCTGGTCCCGCCTTGCGCTGGAAGGCCTCGTCGATGTCGAAGCGTTCGAGGGCCTGGACGAGGGCGCGTGCGCCGGTCGGCACCGGGTGGCGTTTGAAGAAGGCCGCGACGTCCCGGCGGTTCGCCCTGCCCCCGAGCTCCGGGAGCGCATCGATGACGCGGGTGACGAGCATGGGCGGCATCCGCTCGCGCAGCGCCGTCCAGTGCCGCTTCACGAAGCGCCAGGTGGCGTCGCGCGCGCTGCGGTTCGCGAGCATGCGAGCGATCAGGATGGCCACGTCCTGGGTGGGGATCTCGTTTCCGAGGGACGCCTCGAGGGTCGTCGCTACGAGCTTCCGGTCGCGGAAGGCCCCGAGCGCCATCAGGAAGCGGCGTCGCTCCTGGGGTGTCGCGGCCTCCCGGGCCGCCGCCTGGAACCGCCGGTAGAGCTTGCCGTCGCCGTTTCGCGCCGCGATCGCGACCACCGGGTCGGCCAGATTCGGCTCGAGCGAGCGGCGATCGTCGAGATAGGCCTCGCAGCGCTCGCGCGCCGAGTCCACCACCGCCTCCCACTCGGCCAGCGATCCGAGGATCTCCACCACCACGCTCCGTCGCACGCGCGTGGCCTCGTCCTCGCCCCGCTCGGGTTCCCAGCCGAGCGCGAGGATCTGGTCGCCGAACTGGCGCACCATCCAGCTGCGGAGCACCGCCTCGACCTCGTCGCCCACCGCCGGGCCGAGCCGTTCGGACAGGGTGGCGAGCGGACCGCGGACCGCCACGAGCACGTCGGGGTCGGTCTGGCCTCCGTAGGCGGCCGCCAGCTCGAGGAAGGCGGCGAGCGGAGCACGGCCCGCGCGGAGCAGCGCGAACTGGTCGCCGATGAGCGCCATCCGTTCGAGCGGTGTCAGCGCATCGAGCCCGGCCGCCAGGGCCGAGAGCTCGGCGGGCTCGTGCAGGGTGCGGTAGAAGCCGCCAGCGTCCGCGTTCCCATGGACGAAGCCCGGCGCAGCGCGCGCGAGAACCACCTCGTCTCGCGCCCCCGTGACGAGCTTGCGCTCGATCCGCGTCGCCCGGCCTCGCGCTCCCTGGATCCGAAGCACCAACGGGACGGGCCACGGGCGCTGGCGCACACGGCGCCGCGGCTTGCGGGCGTGGAAGCGCTCCTGGCGTACCCGGATGCGCGGTCCGCCGCGGCCCCGTTTGCGGGTCAGGGACACCACCGGGAAACCGCTCTGTTCGATCCAGGCCCGCACCACCGGCTCGACCTCTTCGCCCGAGGCCTCCGAGAGCGCGTTCCACAGGTCGGCCGCCACGGTATTCCCGAGCCGATGCTTCCGGATGTAGCGGCGCACCCCCTTGCGGAAGCGGTTCGCGCCGAGATAGCGCTCCAGCATCCGCACCACCGATGCGCCCTTCTCGTTGGTGATCAGATCGAAGTTCTCGGTGGCTTCCGCCGGGGTGTGGACCTCGGTCT
>CAYYUT010000064.1:0-10716 GCA_964474935.1 uncultured Spirochaetales bacterium | reverse complement strand
GTATCCATGTGCGGCGCTGATTCCGGGTCCTGCGGATTCAGCCGGAAGATCTCGAAGCGCAGCTTCCTGCCACCGCTCGCCATCACTTGCCCCCTTCGACGGACGGCGCCGAGAACACACCGTGCCACTTGCCCCATTCCATGCGGGAGCCGATCGGCTCTTCCGTCGGGAGGGAGCCCGCCTTCTTCTGCTCTTCGACGACGCGGGCGTTGTACTCCTCGATGCTCAGGCCCATGTGCTTGTGCTGTGCCTTGCCATACCCGCGGTCGCCGGGGGGCAGGTCGATCAGGCCGACCGGCTCGTAGGCGAGACGCGGCTCGCTCGCACCGGCGGGCCAATAGGCGAGGGTCCGGTTGAGCCAGTTCTGATCGTCCCGTGCGGGATGATCGGTGCGCGAATGGGCGCCGCGGCTCTCGGTTCGCGCGCGCGCACCGGCGGCGGTCACGAGCGCCAGCTTCGAGATCCCCTCGAGACGGAGCGCGAACGTGAGCTCGGGATTCATACCGGGACAGCGCGCCCTCAGGACGGTCTTCTTGGCCAGCTCCACCTGCTCCGTGAGGGCGACGACGGCCTCCTCGAGCTCTACGCCCTCGCGGAACACGCCGACCTTGGTGGTCATGATCTCGGCAATGGCGTCGCGGACCTCGTAGACGGTCGGGCCCCCGCCGTTGCGCTCGAGCAGGAGCTCGACCCGCTTGCGCTGGTCGCCGAGGTGTTGGGCGGCGATCCGGGTGTCCACCTCCAGGCTCTCGGCGGTGGCGAAACGCGCGACACGTTCGCCGACCACCCGACCGGCGACGATCGTCTCGGCCAGGCTGTTGCCTCCCAGCCGGTTGAAGCCGTGCATGTCCCAGCACGACGCTTCGCCCACCGCGAACAGACCCTTCAATGTGTAGGCCTGACCGTCCTTGTTCACGCGCACACCACCCATCGAGTAGTGCTGGATGGGCCGAACCGGAATCGGTTCCCTGGTGCAGTCGGTGCCGAGGAAGTCTCGGCAGATGTCATAGACCTCACGCAGCTTGGTCGTCAGGTGCTTCTCGCCGAGGTGTCGGAGGTCGAGCCAGAGGTGCGGACCGAACTCGTTCGGGACGCCCTTGCCGTCACGGATCTGGGCCATCATGTGCCGCGACACGACGTCGCGACTGGCGAGCTCCTGCTTCTCGGGCTCGAGCTCGACCATGAACCGTTCCATGTCGGCGTTCAGGAGGTAGCCGCCGTCACCGCGGCAACCCTCGGTCACCAGAATCCCGCTCGGGACGAGGCCCGTCGGGTGGAACTGCACCGCTTCCATGTTCCCGAGCGGCACGCCGGCCTCGAGGGCCAGTGAGGCGCCGCTGCCTTCGTTGATGACCGCGTTGGTCGTGTTGGCACCGTAGATCCGGCCGTGGCCGCCCGTCGCGACGACCGTGGCCTTGGCGAGGATGGCCCGCATCGCGCCGGTGCGCAGGCAGCGCACCACGGCGCCCCAACAGCGGCCGGCCTCGTGGATGAGCGAGATGGCTTCGGCGCGGTCCCAGACGCGGATGCCGAGACGGAGAACCTCGCCGTCGACGGCATAGAGCACGGCGTGTCCGGTACCGGCCGCGGCGTAGCAGGCACGCCACTTGGCGGTTCCGCCGAAGTCGCGGTGCATGATCAGCCCGGCGTTCTCCTCCTTCTCGTCGACCTCGACCTTCTTGCCCTTGATGAAGTAGGTGTTCTTGCCCGGCCGGACGCGGGTCCAGGGCACCCCCCAGTAGGCGAGCTCGCGAACGGCTCCCGGCGCCGAATCGGCAAAGATGCGGGCCACCTCCTGGTCGGCGCCCCAATCCGACCCGCGTACGGTGTCGAGGAAGTGCACCGAGGGTTCGTCGCCCTCGGACTTGGCGCAATTGGCGAGCGCGGCCTGCATTCCACCCTGCGCCGCGCAGCTGTGGCTGCGACGCGGCGGAACCAGGGAGAGCAGGGTGACGGAGTGTCCTGCCATCGATGCTTCGATGGCGCAGCGCTCTCCCGCGAGGCCGCCTCCGAGCACCAGGACGTCGGTCGTTTCGATCGGATCCATGTGATCAGCGCTCCAGCAGAAAGGCGAGGGGCGGCTCGACCCAGCCCGCCAGTACGAACAGGGTGACGAAGCCCAGCCCCAGGAACATCCAGAAGATCACCTGTTCGAGCCGGTGCAGGGTGCTCCTCGACAGGCGCGACCCCGCGCCCCATTTCACGGCCAGGCGATAGAGGCCCACTCCGGCGTGGAACTCGACACAGACGAGAAGGATCCCGTAGACGATCCACAGGCCCGAGCCGACGCGTGCCATCGACGATGCGGCTTCGATCCCCACACGCTCTCCGAACAGTGGCGTCAGCACGTCGATCCCCACGAGGACCAGATGGAAACTGCCGGCGACGAGGATCAGCATGCCGGTGCGCACCTGCCAGATCCAGAGCCACGATTCGACGTGGGGACGGAAGGCGTTGGCCGTGGCTGCGCTCGACACATTGGCGCGCAAGCCGCGCGCCATGGCCTGGAGCCGCTTGCGCTCGCGGAGCTGGGCCGGAATCTTGCGGCTCGCCATCGCCGCGTGGACGAGGAACAGGGTCGTGATCGCGACCACGGTGGGCTGTGCGATGTAGACGTCCTCGAGGCCCTTGGCGAGCCAGTTGAAGCCGGATTCGCCGGTCAGGATGGTGGCCACGAAGAGCATGTGGCCCCACATGAAGAGGGCGAGGGCGAGGCCACTCGCGCCACTGATCAACTCGTAGAAGACCTGACGCCGCGCCTCGCGGATGCGGGCAGCACGGTCTCCCTGGTCGGGTGTGATCGTTCGCCGCGGACGGCTCGAGAGATCGTTCGATCCGGTCGTGCCTCGATCCGAGACGGCGGACGAGGTGTCGACAGACGCAGTACTCACCTCACCTCCTTGCAACCGGATGGTAGGATAGGTGTGGCACTTTGTGGAACAACCGCGCCTCCATACGATGCCTGCCTCCCGAAGTCGCTGCGACGCTCAGACATGGCCGCGGCCCTCTCCGGGGCTGCCATGCGGAGGGTTCGGCGCGGTGGATCCCATGTTCCCGAAGCCACCCCCGGAACCACCGAGCCAGCGCTCGTCGGATGCGGCTCGAACGAGCGGAGTCGGATCGGAACCCCCACCCGTGGTGCGCAGGGACTTCCGGTCGGATAGCGCCTCGCACAGCGACCAGAAGCGCTGACGCTCGGACGACAGCTCTCGCGTTCCCGGCAGCAGGTAGGGACTCACCCGCCGCCGATCGAACCAGAAGCCACCGTTCCCGTGGGCGGGCCCCGGTGCCGTGCAGAGCCAGCTCACGGTGTCGGCCCCTTGCTCCGGGGTTCGGAGGATGCGGCGGGTCACGGAATGGAAGCCGGGCAGCGAGCGTTGGACGGCGGGAGTATCGGCCCATCCTGTGTGCATCGCGTGGATGCTGACGTTCGAGTCGCACCACGCCTCCGCGAACATCCGGGCGAGCACGACCTGCATACGTTTGGTCTGGGCGTAGGCGCGGACCCCGTCGTAGGGGCGCTGGCGCCAGTCGGAGTCATTACAAGATAGGCGCTGGCTGTACATGCCTCCGGACGACACGAAGACGACCCGAGCGGCGGCAGCCTCTCGGAGCCGCGATTCGAGGAGTCGGGTGAGCAGGAAGGGGCCAACGACGTGGGTCGCGAGGGTCTGCTCGATGCCCTGCGCCGACTCCTGCCGGCGCGCTGGTAGGACCCCCGCGTTGTGGACCAGCAAGTCGATCGGGCGGACCGGCCACTCGGCAGCGATGCGTCGAACCGCGTCGAGATCGGAGATGTCGAGGCGCGCGAGGAAGATCCGGGCGCTCCCGGTCTCGCGACCGAGATCACGCTGGGCGGCTCGCCCACGCTCTTCGTTCCGACACAGCAGCCATACGTCGGCTCCGAGAGCGGCGAGGGTTCGGGCGGTCGCCCGCCCGATCCCCGAGTTGGCGCCGGTCACCAGCGCCGTTCGGCCCGCCAGGTTCACTGCCGTGTCGGTGTGACGAAAGCGGCGCGCATGACGCTCGAAGCCCGTCCGGTCGAAGTCGAAGAGGATGCTCCGATCGAGCACCGCATCGAGCGCTCTCCGAATCATGCACGGTGCTCGCCGAGCCGCTCCAGGCGCTGCGCGGCTTCGACGTCTCGCCGACCCGTCGGGTAGCGCTCCGCCTCGATCTGGTTCGCCTCGACGTACTGGTTCCGGAAGGTCGTGTAGAGGAACATGATGAATCCGATGCCCGTGATGATGGTGACGACGCATCCGGCTGCGAAGATCGTGACGTCAGACATCTTCGCGCGCCTCCCCGACCAGAAGGAGACAGCCGGCCGCCAGGATCGACGGGACCCAGAGGCCCACGAACAGGCCCTGCTCCTTGCTCCCCGAGAACCACAGGAAGATGGACAGAACGAACGAGATGAATGCGCCGGCGAAGAAGAACAGCTTGCTCCGACGCATGGTATCGAGATTCGAACGCGATTCGGACCGCTGGACGGTCGGCTGAATGGATTCGGACACGACGTGCCTCCTGGGGTCGGCTTGATTGCCGAACATCACTAGGATGAGGTCGCGTCCATGTTTTGTCAATGTCTTATTTATACAAAACCTATCCAGGGCTAGTCCAAGGAAATGCGATCGAATTCGCATACCTTCACGAGCAGCCGTTCCATGATCGCGCGGGCCTCTGCTGTGCCTTCGGCGAGGCTCGCGTGCAGCGCAGCGTCCTCGGTGTTCCGATTCTCGCAGGCCTGCGCGTACCGTTCGAACGACACCAGACTCGACACGATCGAAGAGAGGTGGGTCGGACATTCGCACTCGACCGTGCTCGAGATCTCGAGGAGACGGGCCAGCTGCGCATCGCTGAACAGGCGCTCCGGGTGGTCGCCGAGCGAGACCGCGCGGGCTTCGTGGACCGGGCGTTCCGGCGAATTCCGGGTGGCCTGCTCGATCACCAGATGGTCGAGGATCGTCCGGCGCAGGGTCTCGATCGATACGGGTGAGCGCAGGAGCTTCACCCCCCGCTTGGCCAGCTGCGCCAGGTCGTCGCGCCGGGCAAAGCTGTACAGGGCCAGGATCAGACGCGGCTGGGCCACGTCACGGAGGCGCGCGAGGGCATCGATGGGCCGCCGGCCCAGCGCCTCGAAGTCCAGGATGAGGACGTCCGCCTGCTTGTCACGCAGCGAATCCGCGAAGGACTCGGGGTGGGCTTCGCGCGCCACGACGGGCAATTGGGCCGAGACGCCCGGATTCGACCGGAACTGCTCGGCCAGCGTGACCCCGAGCACGGCCACCCGCGGCGTCATCGGCATCGCATCGGGAGATTCGACGGGCTCGCCGGCCGGCGCCCTCAGCCCGGCCAGACGGCGGAGACGTTCTCGGACCTCCTGGTTGTCGAGATGCGCGACGGCCGAGATCGGCTCACCGCATTCGGTGATGGCCTTCATCAACTGCAGTCTCTCGACGTCCTCATCGCTGTAGAGGCGAGAGCCACCCGGGGTACGCTCGGGCTCGATGGCCCCATAGCGGCGCTCCCAGGCGCGGATGGTGTGGTGGTGCAGCCCGGTCAGGTTCGCCACCGTTCCGATTCGGTACGACCCCTCGTGCCGAGATGCCTGATCTTCGGTGTGCTCGAGCAGACTCACGTCGCCCCCCGTGGTTTTGTCCAACTAGTGTCTAGATCGCTACGGCGGGATGTCAAACTCCCCCGGGGACGACCGGGGAGATCCTTGCCTCTCAGACGTGATCTCAGACGTGATTCCGGAGCATGAGTTCACGCGGGTGTGGGTCGAGATAGATCTGGCCGTCGAGGTAGGGGACCCCCACGCGGCGGACGTGGTGGCGGACCAGGGTGATCGGTACCACGAGAGGCACGAGCCCTCGGCGGTAGCTCTCGATCAGATCCACCAGCTCCGCGCGAGAGTCCTCGTCGAGGGTCTTCTTGAAGTGACCGAGCATGTGCTGGAGCACGTTCGTGTGGCGACGGGTCGTGGCGATGCGGGCGAGGCCCTGCATGAAGCCCTGCTCGTACTCGCGGGCCACCTCTGCCCGCTCCCGTCGGCTCGAGTCGGCGACCAGGCGACCCAGGGTCCGATAGGTCTCGGGGCTGTGGGCCAGCAACAGCAGCTTGTGTGCCGTGTGGAAGGCGACCAGCCCCCCGTGGGTCCAGCGGCGCCCGAACAGCTGCCGCAGCCGCCGGTAGCAGAAGACCCGCTCGATGAAGTTCTCGCGGAGCCGGGGGTCGTTCAGGCGCCCCTCCTCCTCGACCGGCAGATGGGGCAGGCCTTCCCGCAGAGCCGCGGCGAACAGACCTCGCCCGCCCCGGCGCGCTGGGCCCTTCGAGGCGTACACCTTCACCCTCTCCATGCCGCAGCTCGGGGAGTCCTTCTTGAGCACGAAGCCCGAGAGACCGAGCTTCGCGAGCGCGCGGACCCGCCGAGCCGCGAACCGGTGCATCCGCTGGGTGTGGTCGGTATGCGAACGGACGCCGCGCATCCGCAAACCCTCGCCCTCGGCCTCGAGCCGAACGGGCTCGCGCGGAAGGCCCATCCCGGCCTCGACCTCCGGGCAGACCGGCACGAACTCGACGTGCGCGCCGAGTTGATCGGTCAGGAAGCGGTCGCGCTTGTGGCCTCCGTCGAAGCGGACCTCCTGGCCCAGCAGGCAGGCGGACACCCCGATCCGGATCGGGGCCCCCTGGATCTCGCCGCTCCGGGTCGGAGCGCCCGGCGGGCCGGTCCGCTCGCTACGGGGCGAGCGCGACGTCAACCGCCGGCCCTCGCTCGTTCCAGACGTTCGAGTGCCTGCTTGCGTCGACTCGCGTGGTCGACGATAGGCGCCGGGTAGGCGGAGGGCACCGAATCGTGCTCCCACGGCGCATGGATCACCTTGGCGTCGAGCGCTTCGAGCTCGGGAACGAAGCGGCGGATGAAACGACCGTCCGGGTCGAAGCGCCGGCTCTGCGACACCGGATTGAAGATCCGGAAGTAGGGCTGCGCGTCGGTGCCGGTCGACGCGCTCCACTGCCAGCCGCCGTTGTTGTTGGCCGGATCGCCATCGACGAGCTGCTGCATGAAGAAGCGCTCGCCCCGCCGCCAGTCGATCAGGAGGTCCTTGGTGAGGAAGCTCGCCACGATCATCCGCAGACGGTTGTGCATCCAACCGGTGGCGCGCAGCTGGCGCATCCCGGCGTCGACGATCGGATAGCCCGTCCGTCCTTCGCACCAGGCGGCGAAGCCGTCCTCGTCGTCGTTCCATTCCATGGCGTCGTACTCGCGGCGATACGGCTCGCGCAGGACTCGCGGATGTTCCGACAGGATCATCGCGTAGAAGTCGCGCCAGATCAGCTGATCGACCCAGCCCTGGATGCTCTCCACGTGCTCGGGGCGGTCGTCGGCCGCGTCCTGGGCCCATTCGAGACACTGCCGGACCGAGATCGTTCCGAAGCGCAGGGCGGCCGAGAGGCGCGACGTGGCGTCGAGGGCTGGGAAATCGCGGTCATGGGCGTAGCGATCGACCGGGCCCGAGAGGAACCGCTGCAGCCGCTGCTTGGCGGGCGCCTCGCCGCCGGCGAGCAGATCGCCGGGCGGCTCTCCGAGCTCGAGCGAGGCGAGGCTCGGGACCTTGCCGGCGGCGAGCCCCGGTATGGGCGGCGGCAGGCGGAGCGGGCCGGCGGGAGGCTGGGGATGGGTCTCGAGCCGCGCGCGCCACGCGCGTCGGTAGGGCGTGTAGACCGAGTAGGCCCGGCCTTCCTTGGTCACGACCTCGCGACCCTCGAATACGACGCGGTCCTTGCGCTGCTCCACCCGCCCGCCGGCCTTCTCGATGCGGCGGGCCACCTCGGCATCGCGTGCGACCGCGTAGGGAGAGGTATCGCGATGGAAGACGAGGACCTCGGCGCGAGCCTCCTCGAAGAGCCCGACGATCTCGTCGACCGGATCCCCTCGCCGGACGCAGAGCCGTTGCTCCCGCTCCGCGAGCTCGTTTGCGAGCCGTTCGAGGCTGTCGAGGAGGTAGGCCATGCGCGCGGGCGAGGTGTTCTCGGACCGGACCAATCGCTCGTCGAGCACGAAGACGGGAGTGAGCTGGTCCGCGTTCTGGGCGGCCCAGTCGAGGGCCGCATTGTCGCGGAGCCGCAGGTCGCTCCGGAGCCATACGAGAGCGCGCACGGCCGACTAGCGCGCCACCGGCGCGCGGGCAGGAACGTCCGGATGGGGTGAGCCAGGTCGACCACACGGGTTCGGGGACGAGTCGGTTTGCGTGCACATGGCGGCTCCGGGGCGAGCGGGGAACGGTGTCTCGAGGCGGGTGCCGACGGCCCGCCACTCCCTGACATGAGCGCAGGGGATGGCCGGCAGGGCTCGGACGCGCACCCGATCGTGTTTGACAGGTCGCGGCCTCGTGGTCAAATTCGGCGTTCGACATCACCTCGACAGGCGAGAAGCCCGGGCCGTGTCGAGACCAGACGACCCGCAGCCACGACCCAGCATCCATTGCCCACGCAGACCCGGAGCCCCATGTCCCGAGGCCAGGCAGACGACGAAGCGGTGTACTCCCTCGGGGCCGTGGTCAAGCTGACCGGCCTGTCCGCGCACACGATTCGAGCCTGGGAGCGCCGGTACGAGGCGGTTGCGCCGGCGCGCACGGATGGCGGCACCCGCCGCTACCCCGCCGCCGCCGAGGCACGCCTCCAGCTGCTTCGCGCCGGCGTCGAGGCAGGCCACCGGATCGGAGACATCGTCGGCCTCGAGGCCGGCGAGCTCCAGCGAAGGCTCGCGGTCGCCGAAGTCCCCAGCCAGGGTCCCCTCGCCGAGCTGCTCGCGGCGATCGAAGCCATCGATGCGCAAGGGGTCGAGCGGCTCATCGCATCGCAGCTGAGCATCCTGGGACCGCGCGAGTTCTCGCGAACGATCCTCGTCCCGCTGCTCGAGGAGATCGGCAAGCGTTGGCAGCGTGGCCGACTCGCCGTCGCGGCCGAACATCTGGCCACGAGCGCGATGCGGAGCGCTCTCGGGATCGCGATGCGGGGGTTCGAACGCACCGGTGACGGCCCCGCGGTCCTGTTCACGACCCCGTCGGGCGAGCGGCACGAGCTCGGGACGCTCGTCGCCGCAGTCACGGCGCTCGGCGCCGGAGCCGATCCGATCTATCTCGGACCCGAGCTCCCGACGATCGAGATCGCCGACGCAGCCAGGAAGACCCGCGCACGGGCCGTCGCACTCGGGATCGCGATCCTCCCTGCGCACGAGGCGAGCGAGTTCGTGGGGCGACTGCGCCGAGAGCTCGACACCGCGACCGCGCTCTGGATCGGCGGGCGCCGGCACGGCGAGCTCGATCCGATGGCGGGCGTGACGACGCTGCCGGACATGCAGGCCGTCGAGGACGCCGTCCGCGCGCTCGCCTGAGCATGCGGGCCGGGTCCGAATTCTCGCGAGAGCGCTGAGCCCATCTGTTCCGAGGGCCGGAGCGGGCCAGCCCCGGTTCCGTTCGCGTGGCTCCTCGGGCCTTCCAGCCCACCGCCCGGTCCCAGGGCAGGGCTCCGGCCCGCGCCCGGGCTCCGGTCGACGAGACCCGGTCGGGGAGGGTCGTCCGGTCGCTGCCGGCCCCCCGCCTCTCGATGCCCTCTCCCGGCTCGGCCGCGGGTCGGGCCCGTCCGTGTCTGAGCTCGAATCTGGACATGGACGGCGGTTCCGGGCGTTGCGAGACCGGGCCCACGGCCCGTGTGCGCCAATTTTCACCAGCTAGATCAGCGATTTGGACGCCTGTCGAGAGATCTGGTCGAAGACTATTGACATTCTGTCGATGTAAAGTCTAGATTTGATCTCGACGAAACACGGACAGCGCCCAACGCGCAGTGAGGGAACCATGCTTGATTTCACGACGACCCAGCCGGCTGAGCACGCCCCCGAGTCGGAGACCGTCGGCTCCGCATCGACCACCCACGATAGCTCGGCCTCCGAGACCCCCGCGGCATCCAGCGACGCCGGCTCGCAGGAGGCCGGCGGCAACTGGGACGAGATCGCGTCGGACCCGCGGGCGACCCTGAAGCGCTATCTGCGAGAGATCGCTCCGGTGCGGACCCTGACCCGCGAGGAAGAGGGCGAGCTGTCCCAGGAGCTCGAGCAGCACACCATCGAGTTCCGTGATGCCGTCATGGCGATTCCGGGTGCAGGCCGGATCGCGATCGAGCGCTGGCAGACGATCAAGGCCGAGGGTCGGGTTTCCGGGACCCTGTCGGCGAACCATCGGGATGGCACCGGTCGGGACTACAGCACCCAGGTCGACCGCGCTCTGGCCCGGATGGCCGCAGCACTCGACGAAGCCCTGTCGGCTCGCAGCGCGCAGCGTCGCGCCCCATCGCACGAAGTGGCTCGCGAGAGCTTCGCCCAGGCGAACCTGTCGACCGAGGTCCTCACCAGCCTCTACCTCGAACTGGTTCCTCGCCTGCGCGAGATGCGCTCACTGGCGACCCGGGTGGCTCGGAGTCGATCCCAGGCCACCGCGAACACGCACCAGAGCGGAACGAATCGCGCACGTCGAAGCGCCACCGGACCTGCGAGCGAGCTTCGCGAAGCCGAGCGTTTCATGGGTCTGAAGGCCGAGGCCTTCGGCACGGCGCTCCAGCGGGCGACCGATGCGCGCGAGCGGCTGCTCGACGCGAAGAACACCTTCGTGCGTCACAACCTGAAGCTGGTGGTGGCCGTGGCCCGTGATTTCCGGG
>CAYYUT010000063.1:427-10749 GCA_964474935.1 uncultured Spirochaetales bacterium | reverse complement strand
GGCGTTGCGCTGACCGAGCGACTGGCGACAGGCCCGCAGCGTCTTGAAGGCCTCGAGCTCGATGCGTAGCCCCGGCCGGCCACGACGCGGATCGGCGGTGGCGCGCTGGTGGAGCCAACGGCAGCCCGCGTCGATCAGGCGCTCGACCGCCGGGGCGCTCCGGGCGCGCTGGCCCCGGAACTCCTCGGCCCAGTCGAGCAGCTCGGGAACACCTGCCTGCACGAGCCCCTCGATCCGCTCGCCCACGCGGGCCGTCTCGGCTGCCGCCTCGGCGTCGGCGGCGGGCCCCGCCCCGACCGGGAAACGGATCCGCTGGCAGCGCGAGCGCACGGTCGCCAGGAGCCCGCGGGCTCGCGTGGCCACCAGGACGAGGGTGGTGGCGGGAGGGGGCTCCTCGAGCAGCCGCAGCAGCGCGTTCTGTGCTTCGACGTTGAGCCATTCGGCGTCGGCCACGACCGCCGCCCGACGGCCGTGCTCCTGCACCTGAAGCCGGAGTGCCTCCTGGAGTGCGCGCACCTGACCGATGCGAACGCGGGTGTCGTCCGGCCCTCGCTCGACCCAGAGGAGATCCGGATGATCCCCGACGTGGCGGAGCAGGGGACCCTTGCGTCCCGATCCGTCGATCTCGGGCGGCGGCTGGCGCGTCGGGTCGGAGCGACGACAGGCCGAGCAACGTTCGCAGGGCCGGCCCGTGGCCTGCTCGCAGGCGAGCGCCCGCACGAACCCGAGCGCGGCTTCGCGCGGCGCCGGGCCGAGGCCCGAGATCAGGTAGGCCGAATGCACACGACCCCCGGCGACGCTGCGTTCGAGCGCCGCCTGGGGAGAACCGGCGTCGTGAGCGGAGGCCGGCGCGACCACGGCGTCGTCGGAGGATGCGTCGGAGTCGCGGGGCATCGGACCTCGGAATCTAGCAGCCCCCTCTGCCATACTCATGTCCGCATGATCCCGTACGGCGACGAGACTCCCGTCCGCGTGACCCCCTTCGTGACCCTCGCGCTCCTCGGGACGAATGCCGTGGTCTACGTCTTCGAGCTCACGCTGGCGATCGCACATGGGAGCGATTCGGGTGCGCTCGAGAGCCTGGTGGCCACCTGGGGACTGGTGCCGCGCGACCTGTTGAGGGCGCTCGCCGAGCCCGCGGAAGCGCCGCTCCGCGTCTGGTGCACGCCGGTGACGGCCATGTTCCTGCACGCCGGCCCGCTCCACCTCGCGGGGAACCTCCTCTTCCTCTGGGTGTTCGGGATCAACGTCGAGGACGTACTCGGCCATCTCCGCTTTCTGCTCTTCTATCTGGTCTGTGGTCTCGTGGGCGCTGCGCTGCACGTGGCAAGCCTGCCGTCGGGCTACCTGCCCACCATCGGGGCCAGTGGGGCCATCTCGGGGGTGCTCGGCGCCTATCTCGTCGCCTATCCCTTCGGCCAGGTACGGCTGCTCGTCCCGATCGGGTTCCTCTGGACCACGCTCCGGGTGCCGGCCGCCTTCTTCGTGGCGGGCTGGCTGGCCCTCCAGCTCTTCGGGGGCCTCGTGGGCCGCGCCGATCCGGAGGCGGCCGGGATCGCCTGGTGGGCCCATCTCGGCGGATTCGCGACGGGAATCGCTCTGCTCGTGCCGATGCGGGTGCGCCGTCCGCTCCGGCTCGGCGGCTCGTAGACCGGCCTCAAGTCTTCCCCCCACCGGGCCGATCCATGGAACGCCCCCGAACGAGGAGACGTTCCATGCCGAAGAGCCCCTTCCGCCGAGGTGGCGGCGACGAGGAGCCGCCCGCGATGCCGCCCGTCACGCCCGAGTCGTTGTCCGCATTCATCGACCAGGGGTCGGAGTTCGAAGGAAAGCTCTCCTTCAAGGACACCGTGCGGATCGACGGCCACTTCAAAGGCGAGATCAGCAGCCAGAACACCCTGATCGTGGGCGAACCGGGGTCCGTCGAGGCGTCGATCCGTTCGAAGAACGTGATCGTGAGCGGTGAGGTGGTGGGCGACATCGAGGCCGCCGAGCGGCTGGTGCTCTACAAGTCGGCACGGGTCGAGGGCGACATCACGACGCCCCGGCTGGTGATCGAAGAGGGCGCCCTCGTGCAGGGACGGATCGGGATGATCGCCGAGAGCGAGCGCCGCGCGCACCTGAAGGCCATCGAAGGTGGCGGTAAGTCCGCGCCGCCCGCGGCCGACCCCGAGGCCGGGAGCGGCAAGAAATAGCTCCGCGCCCGGCTCCTACTTCCGGAAGCGGCGGAAGTCGACCGGACGCTTCTCGACGAAGGCCGCGACGCCCTCGCGGGCCTCGTCCGTCTCGTAGTAGAGCTCGAGCGCCGTGTGGCCCTGCACCGAGTTCCCCGCCATGTGATCGGTCTCGGCCTTGAACGAGGCCTTGGCGATGCGGAGCGCGGTGGGGCTCTTGTCGAGGATCTCCTGGCACCAGCGATCCACCTCGGCGTCGAGCTCGCCGGCCGGCACCACCGCGTTCACGAGCCCCATCGCGAGCGCGTCCGCGGCGGAGTAGCGGCGGCACAGGTACCAGATCTCGCGCGCCTTGCGCTCCCCGACCAGCCGCGCGAGATGGACCGTGCCATAGCCCGCGTCGACCGAACCGACCCGCGGACCCACCTGACCGAACACCGCGGTGTCGGCGGCGATGGCGAGGTCGCAGAGCACCTGCAGCACGTTGCCACCGCCGATCGCGAAGCCGTTGACGGCGGCGATCACCGGCTTCGGAATCGCACGGATCACCTCGTGGAGTGCCAGGATCCCGCCGCGACGGAAGCCGTAGTCGCCGGTCTCCTGGCGCTCCTTCTGGTCGCCGCCGGAGCAGAAGGCGCGGTCGCCCGCGCCCCGCAGTACCACGACGCCGACGGACCCGTCGTCCCAGGCGCGGTAGAAGGCGTCGGTGAGCTCCTCGACGGTGCGTCCGCGAAAGGCATTCATGCGCTCGGGACGGTCGATGGTGAGGTGCGCCACGCCGTCCTCGGCGCGGTAGAGGATGTCCTGGTAATCCATGTCGGGTAGCCTTCACGTGATGCGGGTGATCGTCAAGCTCTTCGGGTCGGTGCGCGAGCAGGTCGGAGCGAAGGAGCTGCCGGTCGAGCTCGAGGCGGGGGCGACGGTGGCTACGCTGCGGACCCTGCTCGCACGAGAGCATCCGGTGTTCGAGCAGATGGGCGGGCGCCTGCTGGTGGCCGTCGACCACGAGACCGTCGTGTCCGACCACGTCCTCGTCGACGGGAACGAGGTGGCGTTCCTGCCGCCCGTGTCGGGCGGAGCGGGTCGGTGTGTGCTCTCGGCCGAGCCACTCGATGTGGGCGCCGTGGTCTCCCGGGTGGTCGGGCCCGATGCCGGGGGTCTCGTGACCTTCGTCGGGGCGGTCCGCGATCACTCGAAGGGCCACTCGATCCGACACCTCGAGTACGAGGCCTACCCCGGCATGGCCGAGCGCGAGATGGAGAAGCTCTCCGAGGAGGCCGAGCGCCGCTGGCCGGGCGCGCGCGGCGCCATCGCGCATCGCACCGGCCATCTCGAGATCGGAGATCTCGCGGTGGTGATCGCCGCTGCGGCGCCGCATCGCGCCGAGGCCTTCGAGGCCTGCCGCTGGACGATCGACACCCTCAAGCAGGTCGTGCCGATCTGGAAGAAAGAGGTCACGACCGAAGGCGAGTACTGGGTCGAGGATCACGCGTGAGCCACGATCAGGCCGGTCTCGCTTCGCACCGCCGCGTGGGGGCACGCCCGGTCCCGACCCGCGTGCTGACCGTGAGCGATTCGCGCACCCTCGAGACCGACACGGGGGGGGCGCTGGTGGCCGAGCTGCTCACGGGCGCCGGCCATCCGGTGGCAGGGCGGGCGATCGTGCGCGACGAGCCCGACGAGATCGTGGCCGCCGTGCGCGAGGCCCTGGCCGATGCCGACGTCGGGGCGCTCGTCCTGACCGGGGGTACCGGCATGGCCCCCCGCGACGTCACCCCGGATTGCGTGGAGCCACTCCTCGATCGGGTTTCGCCCGGCTTCGGCGAACTCTTCCGCATGCTCTCGTACGACGAGATCGGATCGGCGGCCCTGCTCTCGCGTGCGCTCGCAGGGATCGCGCAGGGGAAGCCCGTCTTCGTGCTGCCCGGGTCGCGCGGCGCCGTCCGGCTCGCCCTCGAGAAGCTCGTCCTGCCCGAGATCGGCCACCTCGCGGCCGAGGCCATCAAGCGTCGCTAGCCGCGCGCCGATCCGTCAGTCCATGGCCAACGGACCGCGCGGAACGTGGGCGCTCCTCACCCTCCTGGCGGTCGGCGCCGTGTGGCCGTCGTCGGCCGAGGTCTTCGTCTGGGTCGACGATCGCGGCACCACCCACGTCACCAACGACCGCGACCGCGTGCCCGACGCCGAGCGCGAGCGTCTGGTCTCCGAGGGCGAGGCGCTGCGGCGCCTCTGGGACGGCGATCCGGTGGACGGCGCGACGCCAGTCCGGAGCGCCGCCAGCAGCCAGCCGGAGAGCCGGATCGAGCGGCTCCTGCGCGGCGCGCTCGATGATCTCGCCCGGGGCGACGGCGCGCGCGCGCGCGCGTCGCTCCACGCGGTGTTGCGGATCGATCCGGCTCGGCCCGAGGCCCACTGGTACCTCGCCTTCCTGGAGCGCCAACGCGGCCGCTTCGACAGCGCACGGGTGCATCTCGAGCGTTTCCTGACCCACGCGGGCGAGGACCTCGAGCCCTGGCGGCGCTCGGCACGCGACCATCTCGCGCGGCTGCGCGACGAGCGGCGCCTGGTCGATCCCGACGCGGGCGACACCACCCTCGCGCTCGACACGGCCCGGAGCGAGCATTTTCGCGTCCAGTACGATCGCGCGCTGGCGGCGGCGTCGGGCGACTATCCCCGGACCGTGCTGCGATTCCTCGAGGAGGCGCGCTCGCACCTCGAACGCGAGTGGGGCGTCGCGCCGAGCGAGCCGACCGGCGTCGTCCTCTACGGACGTGCCGCCTATCAACGGGCCCACCGCCACCGCTTCTCGTTCGAGACGGTCGGGTTCTACGACGGGCGGATCCACGTCGTGTCGGCGGCCCATCCCGCCGGTGAGCTCCGCTCGCTGCTCTTCCACGAGTTCAGCCATGCGCTCTTCCGGGGCGAGACGGGTGGGGACCGGCCGTTCTGGCTGAACGAGGGCCTGGCCGAGATCGCCGAGCGTCAGTCGCGCGGACAGAGCCCGCTCTCCCGGAGCGACTGGGTGAGCCTCCGGCGCGCGATCGAGACCGGCGCCTGGCTGCCGCTGCGTCGGCTGGCACCGAGCTTCGCGGGGCTCGACGACCGGGCCGCGCGCAATGCGTACCTCGAGTCGATTGCGGCCGTCGACTGGATCCGGGCCCGCACCCAGGGTGCCGAACGGGCGGCCCTGATCGCCGCGCTGGCGCCCGGGCAAGGGGTCGACCGGGCGCTTCGCTCGGTGCTCGGCGTCGACCAGGACGGGCTCGACGAGGCCGTGCGCGCGGAGGTGCTCTCGCGCTTTCCCGATGCCGCCGTCGCGCCGGCCGCGCCCGGCTTGCCGGAGCGATCCGGCCCTGCGCGCGACGCCGAATCCTGAGATCGCGCCGGGCGGCGCCCCGTCAGCCGCCGCGTCGGACGACGCTCACCCGCTGGCCGACGGCCCATCCGTAGAGGGTGACACTCCCCGCCGGTAGCTCGAGCACGGCATCGGCCGGCTCGGAGGGTCTCACGCGGGCCGGAGCACTCCGCTCCTCGGGTGTTCGGGGCGCCGGGACGTGGCGCGACAGGTCGACGATGCGTTCCTCCCGGATCCACACGATGTCGAGATCGAAGCGCATGTCCTTCATCCAGAATTCGCGCTGGGAGGCACGGTCGAAGAGGAAGAGCATGCCCGTGTCGGGAGCCAGCTCGGGCCGGCCCGAGAGCCCCTGCTCGCGGGCGGCCGGCGTGTCGGCGATCTCGACTGCGATCTCCTTCCCGAGGATCACGACCCTGCCGTCGAGGGGCGCGCCCCGTTCGTCGCAAGCGACGATCGCGAGGGCCAGGGCCCAGGCCAGATGCAACGCCCGCTTCATTCGCGCACCCGCTCGAAGACGCGCTCGAGCCAGGCGCGCGCCCGGGCTTCGATGCCGGGGGCCTCGCTCTCGCGCGGCCCGGCCACGTTGAGCACGTCGATGCGGTCACGGCCCGTCGCGATCCAATACGCCGTCTCGCCGGGATCGGGGTCGCCCCCGGCCGAGAGCTCGACGATGCGGACCGGTCGCCCGAGGCGCTCGGCCACGCGTCGGGTCTCGGCCGTGCCCCCGGTGAGCGGGCCGCGGACGACGATCAGGGTGGCGTCGGCATCGCGGACGTTCCAGCCGGTGCGCTGTGCGGGGTCGGGCTCCGGGGTCTCGTCGAGCGGGTAGTCGGGTCCGATGGGACCGTCTTCGGCCCAGCGCCCGGCAGGACACCATCCGCCGCACGCGATTCCCAGGGCCCGTGCCGCGTCGAGCGCGGCGCGATCCACCCCGGTCTGGCCACCCGAAACCACCCGCTTCACGCGCGGTCCGGGTCGGGCGGCGCGACGACGAACCCGGCGAGACCCCGGCTCGGCTCGGCCTGCCCGTCGACCGCGTCAACCCGGTCGACGCGATCGACGCGGGAGGCCGGAGGCCCCTGCCGGGCCCACGCGAGCATGGCCGCGACCTGCTCCGCAGGGCCCTCGAAGGTGGCCTCGACGCTCCCATCCGGTCGGTTGCAGACCCACCCGTCGACACCGAGCTCGTGCGCCTTTCGCTGGGTGGCGAAACGAAAGCCGACACCCTGCACACGTCCACGGATGATCACCCGGCGTCGGATCCGATCGGACATGGCCCCAGGGTAGCCGGTCGCCCCGCGCCCGAGCGGTGTAGACTCGAGGGCGGAGGTCCCATGTCATTCGATGATCAGCAGCTTCTCGGCGAAGCCGATCGCATCCTTCCCGACGCGATCGCTCTGCGGCGGCGCATCCATGCGGCTCCCGAACTCGGTCTCGAGCTACCGGAGACCCAGAGTGCCGTGCTCGATGCGCTCGCCGGGCTCGACCTCGAGATCGAGACCGGCATGGCCGAGAGTGGGGTCGTGGCGACACTCGCCGGGGGTCGCCCCGGGCGGACGATCCTGTTGCGCGCCGACATGGACGCGCTCCCGCTCCAGGAGGACACGGGTCTCGAGTTCGCATCGAAGCACGCGGGACGCATGCACGCCTGCGGACACGACGCCCACGTCGCCATGCTCGCCGGCGCCGCCCGGCTGCTCGCTGCGCAGCGCGATCAGCTGCCGGGACGCATCCGGTTCGTGTTCCAGCCGGGCGAGGAAGGCTTCGGGGGCGCCCGCATCATGATCGACGAGGGGCTGCTGGCCGAGCCGACACGCCCCGAGGCGGCCTTCGCGATCCACGTCGATCCCACCCTTCCGAGCGGGACGGTCGCGACGCGGCCCGGGGCCCTGTTGGCCGCGACCGACATCTTCTCGATCGAGATCGAGGGAAAGGGAGGGCACGCGTCGATGCCCCACGACGCGATCGACCCGATCCCCGTGGCCTGCGAGATCGTGCTCGCGCTGCAGACGCTGGTCACCCGCCGGGTGCATGCCTTCGACCCCGCCGTGCTCACGGTCACGCAGGTGCACGCGGGAACCACCCACAACATCATCCCGTCGTCCGCCCAGATCGTCGGGACCTTCCGGACGGTGTCGCGACGAACCCGCGACGTGGTGCGGGCCGGGGTGCAACGGGTGGCCGAAGGGATCGCGCGCGCCCATGAGCTTCGCGCGCGCACGCATCTGCTCGAGGGCTATCCGGTGACGCTCAACGACGCACCCTTCGTCGCGTTCACGCGCGAGGTCGCCTCCGAGCTGCTGGGGGCGAGCGCGGTGAGCGAGATGCCGGCTCCGATGATGGGCGGGGAGGACTTCTCGTACATCCTCGAGGAGGTGCCGGGTGCGATGGTCTTCCTCGGCGTCGGTCCGCCCGAGGGCGGAGGCGCTCCCTTGCACTCGAACCACATGGTCGTGGAGGAATCGGCCATGGCCACGGGAATCGCGCTGCACGCCGCCGTGGCGCGGCGTTTCCTCGAGCAGGCGGCCCCGCCGGGCCGAGCGGTCGGGCTTGCCTGAACGGCCGCACGGGCCGGGTCGGTCACACGGGTCGGGGCCACACGGGCCGGGTCGGTTACACGGGTCGGGGCCACACGGCTGGGCCACCTGGGTCGGCTTCGGCTGGCGCCCGGGCTCAATCACCGCCCGACGCGTAGTACTCGAAGTCGACCATCTTCTCGCGCAGGTACTCGCGCAGCTGGTCGACGATCCGCGCTTCGAGCTGCCGGACCCGCTCACGTGTCACGCCGAGGTCGGTGCCGATCTCCTGGAGCGTGCGTGGTTCGTCGGCGAGGATGCGTTCCTCCACGATCTTCCGCTCACGATCCTCGAGGGCATCCGCGAACTCGGCCACGTGGCCCATGAAGACGCTGCGGAGCTGCTCGTCCGACACCTGGGACTCGGAGGTGGCGCCAGGCGATGCGAGGAAGTCCCCGAAGCTGGCGCCGTGCTCGTCGTGGCCGAGCTTCGCGTCCATCGAGAGATCGCTCTCGGCCAGGCGCTGTTCCATCTCGACCACCTCGGATTCGGGCACGTCGAGGCGCGCGGCGATCATCTGGGGCTCGACCTCGTAGCCCTGCCGCTCGAGTGCCCGTTTCTCCTTGTTCAGACGGAAGAAGAGCTTGCGCTGGGCGCGGGTGGTACCGAGCCGCACCATGCGGATGTTGTCGAGGATGTACTTGAGGATGTAGGCGCGGATCCAGTAGACGGCGTAGGTGGAGAGCTTCACGTCCTGATAGGGATCGAAGCGCTGAACGGCCTGGAGAAGCCCCACGTTTCCTTCCTGGATCAGATCGAGCACGTTGGTCCAGGCGCGCCGGTACTCCATGGCGATCTTGACGACCAGACGCAGGTTGGCGAGCACCAGTTGGCGAGCCGCGTCGCGGTCGCCCTCCTCGACCCAGCGGATCGCGAGGGCGCGCTCCTCCTCGCGCGAGATGGGCGGATGGTGGCGGAGCTCGGCCGTGTAGCGTGTGAGGGCGTCGACCGTACCGAGGTCGCTGCGTGGCACCGGCATCGCGGGGGCCACGGCCACCGGCAGACGTTCGCTATCCGGGGCGTCCGTCGACGCGGGTCGATCGTGCTCGGCGTCGCGCCGGACCCGAGGTGCGGACCCTTCTCCTTCGGAGGCGGGAGGTCGACTCAGCCTGGAGCCCTCCTGCGGTCGGTGGCGGAACACTAGCAGAGGCCGAGGAGGCGTCGGAGGCGCTGGCTCGCGGCGACGTGCGGGCAGGGGCCCGAACGCAGAGAGGGCGGTACGTCGCCGTACCGCCCTCGTCGAAAGCCAGAATGCCGATCGCCGCTACTCCTTCAGGGAGCGGATGAACGCGATCACGTTCTTCACGTCGTCGTCGCTCATCGTTCCGCCCCACGGCGCCATCATCGGCGAGCCGCCGTACTGGCCGGCCCCATTCTCGATCACGGCGCGAAGATCGGTGTCGGAGCCCGGCGTTCCGTCACCGTCCGTGTCGATCTTCCAGTTGCCCGTGGTGAAGTCGCGGGGCTTCGGATTGAGCGACTGACCGACCGGGCCGTCACCCTTGCCGCCCGGGCCATGACACGTCGTGCAGAACATGTCGTACTTCGCCTTGCCGGCGGCGATGTCGGCGGCCTCGGCTCCCCCCGCGAAGGCGAGAACCGCGAGAAGGGCCGCGCTGGTCGAAAGTGCCGTCTTGGCGGCATCGGTGATCGTGCGAATCATGTTCGTCCTCGTTTCTATCCCTGCATGGAGCTGCAGAGCAGAGAGCTGTCGTGACTCTCGTGCGGGGGACTCGGGTGCATGCCGCTTGCGGCTTCGCCTCCGAGCTCTCCGGCCGGGCCCCCAGCGGGCGACGTACCCTTCGAAGCCCCCGAAAACCATAGAGAATGTAGGCGGCAGCCCCTGCAGCGTCAAACCCTAGGCGGGGCCGCCTGAGGCCTCAGATCGGCCGACGCCAGCTCTGCATGAGCTCCACCAGGAGCCTCACTCCCACACCCGTCGCACCGGCGTCCTGGTACGGCCCCGGCTTCTTGGTCCAGGCCGTCGCGGCGATGTCCAGATGGGCCCAGGGCGTCCCCTCGGTGAAGTGCGACAGGAAGGCCGCCGCCGTCAGGGTTCCACCTTCGCGGCCGCCGGTGTTCTTGATGTCGGCGATGTCGCTCTGGATGGCCCGCCGGTGGTCTTCCCAGAGCGGCAGCTGCCAGACCTTCTCGCCGGTCGCCTCGCCAGCTTTCACCAGCCGCGTGGCCAGACGATCGTTGTTGGCCATGACG
>CAYYUT010000063.1:0-417 GCA_964474935.1 uncultured Spirochaetales bacterium | reverse complement strand
CCGCGTCGACGGGGGCCTGGGGCGTGCCGGGGGCGTGGCCAGGTCGACGATCGCCGCAGGCTCGTACTCGGTCCTGGCGAAGTGGAGCGCGTCCGAGAGCACGATCCGGCCCTCGGCGTCCGTATTCAGCACCTCGATGGTCTTGCCCGAGCTCGTACGCACCACGTCGCCCGGGCGATAGGCCGTATGGCTCGGGAGGTTCTCGGCGGCGGCCACCACCCCGACCACCCGGATCGGGAGCTCGAGCATGGCCGCGGCCCGAACGTCGCCGACCACGGCCGCTGCGCCCGACATGTCGTGCTTCATCTCGTCCATGGCCGCGGCAGGCTTGATCGAGATACCGCCCGAGTCGAACGTGATTCCCTTGCCGACGAGGCAGATCGTATGGGCGCCCTTCGAACGCGCGGTCTTCTTCGC
>CAYYUT010000062.1:0-10799 GCA_964474935.1 uncultured Spirochaetales bacterium | reverse complement strand
TCGTCAGCGAGATGCTCCGATACGTGATCGAGAGCGAGGACCCTCGCCTCCGCTACCCAGTGGGTCCCGACGCGCTCCCGTTCCTGGGCTGGCGCGCGTCCCTGAGCGACGAGCAATGGGTTCAGCTCAACAGCGTCGAGGACGACGCCGACTATTTCCAACAGGTATTCAGGGAAACCGGCATCGATCTGCGCTCGCCGTAATCTCGTGAGCCGGTGATTCTGCAATGGACATTTCTGGCCCAAGGCGATGAGACCCCTGCCGCCCAACAAGGCGCTGCAGCTGACGTGGCACAGCGCGCTCCAATCGACCTCTGGTAGAGTCTGGCATTGAACTTGGGTGCCTCGGCGACCGTCGGCGGCCTGTGCCACGCAGCTGAGCGCCCAGTCCGTTGGGCGGCCAGGCGACCAGCTTGCATGGATACCGTGTAGCCGATAATCTCCCCTGGTGATCGCGTCCTTCGGGGACCAGGCAACCGCGGATCTCTACCACGGTGCGCGCACGAGGCGGGCCAGATCCTTCCCGCGCGACATCGTGGCTGGCGCAGTTCGAAAGCTCGACATGCTCAATGGTGCGCACACGCCTCTGGACGTTCGGTCGCCGCCCGGGAACAGACTCGAGGCTCTCCGGGGAAGTTGGCGTGGCGATCACAGCATTCGCGTCAACGAGCAGTGGCGCATCGTCTTTCGCTGGTCCGAAGGCGCAGCGCACAGTGTTCGTCTCCTTGACTATCACAGGGGGTAGCCATGCAGCCCAAGAATCGCGTTCCCACCCATCCCGGCGAGGTTCTGATCAAGGAGTTTCTCCTCCCCCTCGGACAAACGCAGGTCGCACTTGCGGAGCATCTCGGCGTGCCTACCCAGCGGATCAACGAGCTCATTCGGGGCAAGCGAGGCGTCACGCCAGAAACCGCCTGGCTCCTTGCGCAGGCTCTCAACACCACGCCGGAGTTCTGGCTCAATCTTCAAGCGGCCTACGACCTCGCGAAGAGTCGGCCGGCGAGCAAGGTGCCGCGCTTGCGGCGAGCCTCGTAGGCTGCCTAACAAAGGGTTGGAGCTGACCGCCCATGGCTCGCCGCCCTATGCGCCCTCCGCCAGCCGACGAGGCCGAGCAGGCCGAGGGTCACGAGCAGGCCGGTGTTGGGCTCGGGAACGATGCTTGCCGAAAGGCTCTCGATCAGGAAGGACGCGCTGCTGTAGCTGCCCGCGGAGTCTGGGAGGTCCAGCGACAGGCCGCGGACCTCGTACCGGGACAACGGGCCTGGGTCGACCGGGATCTCGAGGCTGTCGAAAGCCGTCGAGTCGAAGTCGGTCAGGAAGTACCGGAGAGACGCCGACGAGGCCGTGAATGGCTGCCCCCGCTGCTGCCGTGCACCGCCGCCTGGAGGAGCGCCCCATTGAAGCGGTGGGAGGAAGATGCGTCCCACATCTGTCCGCCGTTGTAGAACGAGGACGCGGCGTCGAAGTGGATCTCCTTGCCCGCGCGGCTGAAGTCCGCAGAGGCGATCAGATCCCTGTACTCCCACCGGGTCGCATTGGGCTTGCTCACCGTCGCCTCGGCATCCCAGACGATCCGCGCCAGCCACGTCTCGTCCCGGGCGAACAGGCCCGGGACGGGCTCGGTGCCCATATCGGTCAGCAACAGCTCGAGATCCCAAGCGATCAGTGCGGCATCAGCACGGGTCGCAGACAAGAAGATCAACGACAACAGCAGGCTCGAGCACAGACGCGCCATGGCACCCTCCCAGGTAGGCATCCATGCTACGCCGATCGTTCGGGTCAGTGGGGGTCGTTCCCTCCCCGCCGCCCGCGACCCTGCGCGCGCGAGCCGAAACCTCTGCGGGGCCGACTGACGAGTGGCGGCTAGCGGGTGCCGACGAGCATTCCCGTCAGCCAGAGGGCGAAGGCGGGCCCCGCCACGAAGCGGAGCTCGGGCAGGAAGCAGGCCGGGATCAGCACGCCCAGCCCCAGCGCGATGCCGAGAATCGATCCCGTGTCGGCCCAGCGGTCCCATCGCTCGGTGTGAACGTGTCACATGTTTCACAGTATGGTGACAAATCAGTGTCGTTTCAATGAGTATTTCGTCGCAAACGAAATCGAAAGCCAGCTCTCCGGCTCCAAGCAACTGCCAGTAATGAGTTTTTCTGATCTTCTCGAGACACGAAGAGTTCGCCCTGATTTCGATCACCCCGCCGCATCCCGCCCGGCTCCGGCGAGCGGAGACCGGATCGAGCGGGTAACCGCAGCGGTCACGCCTGCATCGGATTGGACGCCGGAGACGGGGCCGGGCTCGGCGCCCGGCATCGACCAACGACCGCCCGAACCACCAGAACCATCGAGAGAGGAATCCCATGCCGACGAGATCACCCCGACATCGCTCGCCCGCCCGAACCGCCGCGATGCTGGGCGCGGCCCTCGCTCTCACCCTCCTCGCCGGTCCCGCGTGGGCCGGATCGAGCCTGGTGGCCTCGGGCGGATTCGAAGGGCGCAGCTCGCACACGGCGCGCGGCGGCGCCTCGATCGTCGAAACCTCGTCGGGCTACGTTCTGCTCCTCGAGCCCGGATTCGTCTTCGACGGAGCGCCCGATCCAAAGCTCGGCTTCGGCAAGGACGGCTTCCAGAAGCAGACGCTCTTCTCGGAGCTGCGCGCCAACCAGGGAGCCCAGGCCTACGCGCTGCCCAAGGAGTTCGATCCGGCCGATCACAACGAGGTCTGGATCTGGTGCGAGAAGTTCTCGGTGCCGCTCGGGGTCGCCGCGCTCGAATAGCCGGCGCGGGCGGTCCGCTCGCGCTCGGCGCGTCGCTGCTGGTCGCCGCCTGCGCGGCGCCCGGACCGGCCAACGACCGCCTGCTGGGCGCCTGGGTGGGCCAGCCGGGCGAGGTGCTGATCGATGTCTGGGGGCCTCCGCAGGAGGCCCATCCGAGCCACCCCTGGACGATCGCCGTCTATCGGTGGGAGCTGGCCGAGGGCTGGCGCTGGCTCGACGCCGGCACCGCCTTCTGCGATGTCACCTTCCTGGTGGTGGGCAGCGAGATATCCTTCGCCGAATGGCATGGGGACCCGTCGATCTGCCATCGCTGGCTCTTCGATCGACCCGTCCCGGGGCCGGCCGGTGCTCGAGGGAGACACCCCGATGACGATCGTCACGAAGCGCATCCATGAGCCCTTCTCGGCAGGAGACGGCCGCCGCATCCTGGTCGACCGGCTCTGGCCGCGAGGCATCTCGAATGAGTCCGCGCGAATCGACGCGTGGGTGAAGGAGGTGGCGCCGTCGAACGAGCTGCGGCGCTGGTACGACCACGACCCGGCGCGTTGGGACGAGTTCCGGCAGCGCTACTTCGCCGAGCTCGACGCCAACCCCGAGGGCGTGGCCGCGCTCGAGGCCGAGCTGCAGGGACGCAAGCTCACGTTTCTCTTCGCGGCCAAGGAGACCGAACGCAACAATGCGACGGCACTGCGCGAGTATCTGACCCAGCGGACCGGTCCGAAACCGCGCGCACCTCGGCGCGCCTCGGGCTGATCGCGCCACCGGACGCCCACGACGGAGGGAGCCTCGTGCCGAAGATCGAATTCGCAGGTCGTACGATCGAATGTCCGCAGGGAGCGAACCTGCGGACGGTGTTGCTGCGCGCCCGCCTGCCGCTCTACAACGGGGTGGCGCGGGCGATCCATTGCCGGGGCTTCGGAACCTGCGGCACCTGCGCGGTCCGCATCGAGGGAGAGGTGTCGCCGCCCACGACGATCGAGAAGGCACGGCTCAACTTCCCGCCCCACCGCCCGGATCGGCCGCTGCGCCTCGCATGCCAGACGCAGGTGCGCGGCGACGTGGTCGTCACCAAGCACGAGGGTCTCTGGGGCCACAAGGAGGAGCCGCGTCACTGAGCGGCGACGGTTCGGATCGGCGCCTCGGCCAGGAGCGCGCGGATCCTCGCTTCGGTACGCGCGTGGCCTCCCTCTCCGATCTGGTGGTGGCGGATCTCGCCGCCCCGCCCGATCAGGTAGAAGGATGGCGACGCCCAGCTGCCGAAGGCACGCGAGGTCGACCGGTCCTGATCGAGCGCGACGGGGTAGGCAACGCCCCGCTCCTCGGCCCAGGCTTCGACGCGTGCGCGATCGCGCGCGGCGCTCTGCTCGGGGGTGTGCACGGCGATCACCACCAGGCCCTCGTCGGCGTAGCGCTCGTGCCAGCGTCTGACATGACGCTCGACGTTCGCGCAGCTCCGGCAGGCCAGGCTCCAGAACTCGACCAGCACCACTTTGTCGGCCAGGTCGTCGGGGGAGAGCGCGGGACCGTTGATCCAGGCCGCGGCCTGGATCGCAGGCGCCCGCCCGCTCCGTGATGTGCGGTCGGCCACGACGAAGCAGGCGAGAGCGGCCATGGCGACGAGGAAGAGACGGGTCACATGGGCTTGGATGCCCACGGGTCGCGAGCGTTCGTGGAGGGTCGCGCCGCGCCGCATGGGTTCTGCCGACGGGTTCGTGGATTCGTCGGGTTCCCGGTAGGCCTGGCGACGCGGCCATCCGGTCGGAGTCGGCGACCTCGTGAAGCAGGTCGAGCGGACGAAGTCGGCGATCCGGTGAAGCAGGTCGAGCGGACGAGCGGCCGATGGATCCACCAGCCAGTCGGCCTAGCCGGCACCCCCGTCGCAGCCACCGCCGCCGAGGCCGATGCCGCCGTCGAGGCTCGAGACGCCTCCATCGCCCATGAGGCTCGAGTGGCACCCCCGGCGAAGACGCCAGGCGGTGAACTGACCGACCACCCCAGCGAATCCCGTGACGCCGACGGCCACGGGTCCCCAGTAGGCCCAGGCCGGCCAGGACTCGAAGGGGGCCCCCGCCCAGCCTCCCGACCGGAAGGCCGCCGCGACCGAGGCGGCCGCCAGCAGCCAGAGGATCCAGAAGCTCCGCATGGTCTCTCCGGACGGTTCGAGGGATGGATCGTCGGCCCGGGGGTTCGGGTGAAGCCCGGCTCGCCGCGGGAACCCGACGGACGCGCCGCGCGCTGCGGGAACCCCGAGCATCTGGCCCGCAACGAACGTGCACTCGCGACGCACGATCCCCGGGCCGCCGCCCCCGCGCCCCGACGCGACGCACGATCCCGGGCAGCGCTGCACGCGCGCCCCGTGACGCGCGCGCACACGCGACGCATTCGCAGCCACGACGCACGCGTCGTGCCTGCGCCCGCTCCCGCCTGCGAGCGCCGCGCCAGCTCCGACACAGGCTCGGCCAGGCAAGCGCTGTGGTAGCGTGCCGACGTGTCACTCCCGGAGATCGAGCCCTCGCCCGGTCCGAGCGCCGGCGCCGTCGGCTCCGCGCTCCCGGACACGCCCTTCTGGCGACGCGCCCTCCGGTCGCCCGGCCTGCGTGCCATCGCGCTCTTCGTGGGCATCGGGGGCCTGCTCGCGATCGGCCTCGTCGAAGTGGGCGGAGCGAGCGGCCTGCGCGAGCGGCTCGGCAGCCCGGCCATCGCGATCCTCGTTCCCCTGCAGGCCGTGGTCGCGGTGTCTCCCTTCCCGAGCGAGGCGGTCGCACTCGGCATCTCGAGCGCCTACGGGTTCTGGCTCGGCGCCCTGCTCGGCTGGTGCGGCTGGCTCCTGGCAGCCCTCGTCCAGTACCTGATCGCGCGACGGACCGCGCGCGACTTCGACTTCGACCACGCCCGGACGCGTCTGCCGGCCTGGCTGCGCCGGTTCCCGGTCTCCCATCCGGCCTTTCTGATCGGGGCGCACTGGGTTCCCTACGGCCCCCATGTGAAGAATGCCGCCGCGGGTGCCTTCGAGGTGCCGCTCGGACGCCACCTCTGGTGCGCCGGGGTGGGGATCCTGCCGGTCGCCCTCTTCGTCGCCGGCCTCGGAGATCGCCTCTTCGGCTCCTGATCCCTCGACTGCTGGTCTGCGCCCGATCCATCCCCGTGCGGCCGCGCTTCGGCCTCGCTCAAGCCGGCCTCGGGGTCGTGCCGATCCAACCGGGCATGTGGGCCCGGATGATCGTCGTCGTCGCACTCGGCTTCTACGTGTCGTGGCTGACGTTCGGGTACGAGTACCACTTCATCGACGGCGTGAACCTGGCCTTCCACGAGGCCGGCCATCTCTTCCTGTCCTGGGGCGGAGCGACCCTCCACTTCCTCGGAGGCACGATCGGACAGCTCTTCTTCCCGATCGCCTGCGCGGTGCACTTCCTCGGGCGCGAGCAGTCCTTCGAAGCCGCCATCTGCGGCATCTGGGGTGCGGAGAGCCTGATGAACGTGGCCCGCTACCTGGGCGACGCGGAGGCGCAGCTCCTGCCTCTCGTCGGGGGACACATCCACGACTGGCACTGGCTGCTGTCGCGCTGGGGCCTGCTCGATCGGTGCGAGGGGATCGCGGCCGGACTGCACGTGGTGGCGAGCCTGCTCGCGATCGGGTTCTGGCTCTGGTGTGCGCGCGAGGCCTGGCGTCCCGAGCCGTCCGAAGCCTGGCTCTGATCTGGGGTCCGGCGCCCGTCCCACCCGGGTGATCGGGATGCTAGTCCGTTCGACCGAAGCGACGGCCGCGCGCGATGCGAATGGCACCGCGGGCGCGGTCGGGGTCGACGCGCCGCCCGCGTTGGCGCACCTCGACCCGCTCGTCGGCCGCGAGACGGCGCGCGACCACGCGGGTCGGCTCCATCAGGGGACGCCAGTCGTCGGGCGCGACCGCGCGGGCCACCTGCGAGGGACACAGCGTGGCGTTGCCGGCGCGTCCCAGCAGCTCCAACAGGCTCCGCTCGAGGTCGGGCTCGCGGGGGTCGGGGCGCGTCCGCCGGCAACGCTCCGAGCAGTAGCGGACCGTATCCCAGCAACCCGCCCATTTGCGGCGCCATGCGAAGTGCCGGCCGCAGCGGGAACAGAGCTTGTCCGGAGGCGTCGCCACGTCGGGACACTAGCCGGAGCGCCGCGAAGCGCCGGGGGTCGGCAACCGGATGCGGATCCCTCTGGGTGCGGAGGCGGGCCACGGCCCGAGCGAGTGCCCAGCGGCCGGCATCGAACGCGATGCGACGCTCACGGCGGCCACGCGCGGTCGGCGCAACGCGGTCGCGGACGGCCAGCGCGACGCGCCGCTAGCCGATCCGGGGCAGCAGCATCGGAACGCGGGCGGCGTGCTCGGGCCATCCGGGGCGGCGCGCCTGCATGCGCTCCTCGATCATCGGAAGGCTGATGAAGCGGAACATCGCCGTGATGACCGCGGGCCCGACGAGCGTCCACCACCAGGCGCTCGGCTGGGCCGCCACCGCGAAGAGCCAGAGGCCCCACCAGAAGCCGATCTCGCCCAGGTAGTTCGGGTGCCGCGAGCGCGACCAGAGCCCGGTGGCCAGGATCGCGTCGGGGGCCGGTGTGCCGGCCCGGTAGGCGCGGAGCTCTTCGTCGGCGCGCCACTCGATGGTGATCGATCCGAACGTCACCACGGTCGCCAGCAGATCGAGGAGACCGAACGGACGCCCACCCGCCACCAGCCCCACGTACATCGAGAAGCTGCCGAGGTAGACCACGACGGTCGGGAAGAGGTGGATGCCCGCGAAGCTCACCAGCCAGTAGGCGGCGCCCGTCTTCTCCTGGAGGTCGACGTAGCGCCAGTCCTCGTGGCCGAGCCCGTGCCATCCGCGTGCCCAGTTCCAGGTGAGCCGGACGCCCCAGGCGAGGACGGCGCTGTAGACGAGGAGCTGCCGCCAGGCCGACGCCGACGGCTCGGCACGCGCGAGGAAGAAGGCCCCGATCGCGATCGGCGCCACGCTCCAGTAGGCGTCGTAGAAGCTCGAGTTCCGGAAGGCGACGCTCCACCCGAAGATCCAGACCGTGGCGACGACGTCGGCCCAGAGCACGACTTCGAGCGCGTGCCCGGATCGGTGGAAGAGCGTGGCCGCCACCGCCACCACCGTCGCGCCGAGATAGGCCAGGACGATGCGCCCGAAGGCCTGCTCGCGCGAGGCGTTCGGCGGCTGGGGCGTCTGCGAGGGGCCCGAAGCCGGGCTGGCTCCTCCGATCGACGCGTCGCTCATGGCGATGCCTCCCGGCTGCGACGGAACCGCGACCGGTCGGTGGCCCGCGCCTCGGCGGGGGCCTCGTCCGCATCCGCGATCCGGGCCCTCCGGACGCGGCGACCGGCGTCGCTTCGCGGCCTCACCATAGAACATGCCGGCGGCACCGGGGGCACCGCCGTGGCAATCGTTCGGCGCGGCGTGCGGTGGATGCGGTGTTGCGGTCGGCCCGGCCGTCCGCGCGGCCCGGCCGCTCGTCCGTGGGAACCCCGACCCCCGCGACACCCGATCGGGATTCAATCGGTCGCGGCGCGCGACCGATCCGGAGTCGGGTCGGCTCTGATAGGCTCCCGCCGAACCTCGAGGACGCGATGCAGGCCGCCCATCGGAATCTCGGTCTCGCGGCCCTGCTCGCCTTCGCGATCTGGCTCGTCTATGCCCCCGTCCTCGCCCACGAGTTCGTCGCGTTCGACGACGATATCTACATCACCGAGGAGCCCGACCTCGCCCTGGGCCTGTCCGTCGACGGGATCCGCTGGGCCCTGACGAGCGCCGAAGGCGCGAACTGGTTCCCGCTGACGCGGCTCTCGTGGCTGGTGGACCAGGAGATCCACGGGCTCTCCGCGGGCGGCGTCCATGCCACCAACCTCGTGCTGCATACGCTCGGCGTCTTGCTCCTCTTCTTCGCGCTGCTCCGGATGACGGGCCGTCCCGCCGAGAGCTTCCTCGTCGCCGGGCTCTTCGCCCTCCATCCCCTGAACGTCGAGAGCGTGGCCTGGGCGTCCGAGCGCAAGGGCCTGCTCGCAGGCGTCTGCTTCGCCGCCGCCCTGCTGGTGGCCGGACGCCCGGGCCCCACCCCCGGGCTCGGCCGCTCGCTCGGCGTCGCAGTGGCACTCATCGCCGGCCTGCTCGCCAAGCCGGTGGTCGTGACCCTCCCCTTCGTGCTGCTCCTGCTCGACCACTGGCCGCTCGGCCGCACCCGCGACGCCAACGGTCGGCCTGCCGTCGGCCCGATCGCCGGATGCCTGCTCGAGAAGCTTCCGCTGCTCGGGCTCGTGGCCGCGAGCGCCTGGATCACGGTGCGCGCGCAGTCGGGCGGGGGGGCCACGGTAGCGCTCGAGCAGCTTCCGCTCGGCTGGCGACTCGAGAACGCCGCCGTCGCCTACCGACGTTATGCCGAGCTCTTCGTGTGGCCTCGGGGTCTGGCCGTCTACTACCCCCATCCGGGCGGATCGCTCGCGACGGGACAGGTGCTCGGCGCGCTCGCGATTCTCGGGGTCGCGACGGCCGCCGCCCTGGCCTGTCTGCGCCGGGTTCCCGCGGTCACGGTCGGCTGGCTCTGGTTCGTCGGCATGCTGGTGCCGACGATCGGGGTCGTCCAGGTCGGCTCGCAGGCGATGGCCGATCGCTATGCGTACCTACCCACCATCGGACTGGCGATCGCCGCCGTCTTCGGTCTCGCGGAGTGTCTTCCCGCCCGCGCCGCCGTGCGACGTGTCGCGCTGGTGGGGGCGATCGCGACCCTGCTGACTGCGGGAGTCGCGTCCCGCGTCCAGCTCGGCCATTGGCACGACACGGTCGCGCTCCTCTCGCGCGCCGTCGCCGTGACCGAGCGCAACCACGTGGCGCACGCCCATCTGGCCCGCGCCCACCGCGATCGGGGAGATCGTGACGCCGCGATCCGCCACTACGACGCGGCGGTCAGGATCCGCCCGGGCTACCTCGAGGCCGCGAACAACCTGGCCTGGCTCCTCGCGACCCACCCGGTGGACGAGCGACGCGACGGCCGTCGGGCCACCGAGCTGGCGTTGCGCGTGGTCGCCGCCACAGGGCGGTCGCCCTCCGCGCTCGACACCCTCGCCGCGGCACAGGCCGCCCAGGGTCGCTTCGACCGGGCGATCCGGCTGGTGCTCGAGGCCGTGCCGAAGGCGCTCGGCGCCGGCGACGAAGCGATCGTGGAGGAGCTCGAGGCCCGCCTGCGCCGCTACCGCGACCAGCAGCCCTGGATCGAGACCGACTCCACCGTTCGCGGAGCGGAGCAGCGGCCGGGACGCCGCTAGATGCTGCGCTTGGCCGCCGGAGCGACGGGACGGCTCGCCGTCGGGACCGCGCTGTCGCGGACGCCGCCCGCTCGCGTGACGGTCGCGCGCCGCAGCTCGAGGCGCTGCTGGATGGCGCGGTGCTTCTCGCGGGTGAGGGAGTAGCGCGCCAGGAAGTAGATCGAGGTGACACCGAACAGCGTGAGTCCCGGACCGAAGAGCACCGCCAGCTGGCGAATCGTCTCTTCGGGCACGGTGCCGGGCAGCGCCGACGCCGGGAACGCGATCAGATCGAGCAGCATGCCGGCCAGGAGCTGACCGAACCCCGAGGAGCCCTTGGCGGCGAACGAATGCGCCCCGAAGAAGATTCCCTCCTGGCGACGGCCGCTCCGCAGCTCGTGCTCGTCCGCGATGTCGGCGAGCATCGAGGGCGAGGTGATCACCGGCGCCGCCATCCCGAAGGCGGCCACGAATGCGCAGCACAGGATGATGCCCAGATACAGAGGGCTGTCCGCTGGCGGGTACCAGAACCAGAGCTTCATCACGATCGGTACGGCATGGAACCCGACGAAGAGCGTCCCTCCGACGAGGAAGGTGTTCCGCTTGTCGAGACGGTGCGCGACCCGGGCCCACACCGGGATCCCGACGACCAGCCCACCGACCATCGCGACCATGATCCACGAGAACGATACGGCCTCGAGGTTCCAGAAGTCGGTGCACACGTGGAGGTTCAGGATGTTGGTGAGACCGCGCGCGACGAAGAAGACG
>CAYYUT010000061.1:0-10801 GCA_964474935.1 uncultured Spirochaetales bacterium | reverse complement strand
GAGCGTGCGGGCGACCGCGAGCTGCGCCAGCGAAGCCCACCCGTGGGTCAGGCCGAGCCCCACGGCGACGCTCCCCGCCACCACGGCCGACGGTCCGAGCCACGAGCGATGTCGTTCGACGAAGGCGGTACGGGCGGGGCGGGTGCGGCGGTCGCGTTCGAGGTCGCGGATCCGGTCGACGCCGTAGACCGCGAAGGTGCCGAGCCAGACGACGGCGACCACGCGCAGCGGTGGCATGGCGCCGAGCGCGACACCGGCGGCCACGGCGAGCGCGGCGGCGGCGCACGCCACCCAGAGCCCCGCGAAGAGCAGAGCGTCGAGCCAGGCGATGCGCGTCGGAGGCGTCGCCGGCCGATCCCCCGCGCGTCCGGCCCGCTCGGGCTCGCCCGAACGGGCCGCTCCGGATCGGGCCGCCTCTTCCACGCGGCGAGTATGGGACGAAGATCCGGGCCGGGCGAGGCCACGCCGCCGGGGCGTGCGGCGCTCCGTTAGAATGGGTCCACCCAGCCACCGGGAGAACGCATGTCCGAGCCCGCCCTCGCCGCACCCGCCCACGAGATCGTCCAGCGAACCTGCCCGCTCTGCGAGGCGCACTGCGGAATCGCCGTCGAGGTCGATCGGAGTCGACAGACGGTGGTGACGGTGCGCGGCGACGAGGACGATCCCTTCAGCCAGGGATACATCTGCCCCAAGGCCTATGGACTGAAGGGACTCCACGAAGACCCCGACCGCATCCGGCGCCCGCTGCGTCGCCGGGGAAACGACTGGGACGAGATCGGCTGGGAGGAGGCCTTCGACCTGGTCGCAGGCCGGCTCCGCGAGATCCGCGATGCGCACGGCGCCGACGCCATCGCCATCTACAACGGCAACCCGACGGCGCACGACTACGGTGCGCTCATCTACGGGCAAAGCTTCCTGCGGGCGCTCGGCACGCGCTGGCGCTTCTCGGCCTCGAGCGTCGACCAGCTCCCCAAGATGGTGAGCTCGTGTCTGATGTTCGGCGCCCCCCTCGCCTTCCCCGTGCCCGACATCGACCGCACCGACTACTTCCTGGTGCTCGGCGCGAACCCGGTGGTGTCGAACGGGAGCCTGATGACGGCACCCGACATGCCGGGGCGGCTGCGCCGGCTGCGCGAGCGCGGCGGGCGCCTGGTGGTGGTCGCCCCGCGCCGGAGCGAGACCGCCGAGCTCGCCGACGAGCACGTGCCCCTTCGCCCGGGGAGCGACGCGCACTTCCTGTTCGGCATCGTGCATACGCTCTTCGCCGAGGATCGGGTCCGCCTCCGCGACGTCGACGACCTCGTGGACGGCGTCGAAGCGGTGCGAACGCTCGCCAAGGACTTCGCTCCCGAGGCCGTGGCGCCCGCCTGCGGGGTGCCCGCCGAGACGATCCGCCGGATCGCCCGCGAGCTCGTCGCGGCCGAACGCGCCGCCGTCTACGGCCGGATCGGTACCTGCACCCAGAGCTTCGGAACGCTGGCGAGCTGGCTCGTCGACGTGGTGAACACGCTCACCGGGAACCTCGATCGCCCCGGCGGAGTCCTCTGGCCCCGTTCACCGGTGGGACCGGCCGACGATCGTCCCCGGCGGCGCGGACGGGTGCCCTACGCCCGCTGGAAGTCGCGGGTGCGCGGACTTCCCGAGTTCGCGGGCGAGCTCCCCTCGGCGACCCTGGCCGAGGAGATCGACACGCCGGGCGACGGCCGGGTGCGAGCGCTCGTCACGACCGCCGGGAACCCGGTGCTCTCGACCCCGAACGGCGCCCGACTCGAGCGCGCGCTCGAGTCGCTCGACTTCATGGTGTCGCTCGACCTGTATCTCAACGAGACGACCCGCTTCGCCGACGTGATCCTCCCGACCACGAGTCAGCTCGAGCGCTCGAACTACGATCTGGTGTTCAATGGCGTCTCGGTTCGCCACTTCAGCAAGTTCTCGCCGGCGGTGCTGCCGAAGCCCGACGACGCCCGCCACGTCTGGGAGATTCAGGCCGAGCTGGCCGCGCGGCTGGGCGGGGTGCCCGTCGAGGTGGTGCACGAGCTGATGCTCTCGCAGCTCCTCGGGAACACGGTCGGCAAGCCGGGCACCGCCTGCCCCGAGGTCGCCGAGGCCGAGGCGCGTGAAGCGCTCGGCGACGAGCCCGGCCCGGAACGGATGCTCGATCTCATGCTCCGCGCGGGCCCCTACGGCGACCGCTTCCAGACGGGCTCGGACGGGCTCTCGCTCGAGCGCCTGAAGGCCCACCCGGCGGGCATCGACCTCGGCCCGCTGGTGCCGCGGCTACCCGACATGCTCGCCACCGAGAGCGGACGGGTGGAGCTCGCGCCCGAGCTCTGCACGAACGACGTGGCCCGCCTGCGCGCGTCACTCGAGCCGCCCGAACCCGACCGCCTCGTCCTCGTCGGCCGACGGCATCTGCGCTCGAACAACTCGTGGATGCGCAACGTGCGCGCCCTGGCCAAGGGTCCGGAGCGTTGCACCCTGCTCGTGCATCCCGATGACGCCGAGCGCATCGGTCTGGTCGACGGGGGGCGGGCGCGGATCCGCTCGCGGGTGGGCGAGATCGAGGCCCCCGTGGTCGTGAGCGACGAGATCCGGGTCGGCGTCGTCTCGCTCCCCCACGGATTCGGCCACGGCGCCCCAGGCGCACGGCTGGCCACGGCCGAGAAGTTCGCCGGGGTGAACTCCAACCGGCTCACCGACGAGCTCGGAGTGGAGCCCGTCTCGGGCAACGGCATCCTGAACGGGATTCCGGTCGAGGTGACCGCCGCGACGTAGGCAACGACCCACGCCCGATCCCCGACACTCAAGAGAAATCTCCCTCCGGACGATCACAGGAACGACGGGAACGGTGTCGCGCGAGCGCGCCGCTCTCGCGTCCTCCGGAGGATTTCCCCATGCGCCTCATCCTCGTTCTCGGAATCGCCCTGCTCATCGGCCCCGCCGCCCAGGCGGGCCCGAACGCCGCGCCGAAGCCGCGCACCGAACATGCACACGCCGATGTCGCCGCCGATGTCGCCGCCGACAGGGCCGACGTGGCGGCCGACGGGGCCAGCATGGCCTCGCCGTGCGCGCGGCTCGCGCAGCGCATGCAACGCTGCAGCGACCGGCGCGAGGAGCAGAGCCTGCTCTCGCTGCCCCGCACCGATGCGCGCCGCGCGCGTGTGTTCGAGGCCTGGGCCGAAGAGCTCGGCTGCGACCTGAACTAGCGTCCGACCCCGGAAGCTCGACCGCAAACGGTCGGATCTTCACCGAGCGCAGCTCTGTCTCCGGTGCGCGCCGTGCATGGCGCTCGGGCCGGGGCGCCGCCCGCACGCCGCAGTCCTGCCGTCGCTGCGCGCTGAGGACGCGCCCCTGCGCACGCGGGGCGCGACCGGGCCGCACCCCAGTCGCGGGACACCGTCGCGCCTGCGCAGGCGCGCACCCCAAGCCTGCGCCACCACCGCGCGTTCCGCGCCGGCTCAAGACCGGCGACGCCGCGCCCGAAGAGTTCCCCATCGGCTGAGATTCCTGGACATGCCGACGCGAGGACCCTCCCCATGCATCGATCACTCGCAATTCTGGTGCCCCTGCTCCTGGCCATGGGCTGCGCGTCGAGCGCCCCGCCGCCGGAATCGCTCGCCCACGAGATCGACTCGCCGGACCTGACGGTGGCCGGTTGGCAGACCCCGGAGGAGTGCGGTCCGCTGCACGAGAAGCTGAGCTCGGCCCGCCAGCGCTGGCTCTCGGGCATGAGCTTCTTCTCGTCGTCCCGAGGGGCCAGCGACGAGCGCCGCATCCGATCGCTCGCGCAGCGCTCACAGGCGCTGGGCTGCCCCGACACGCTCCGCTACTAAGACGGTCGAGGTCGGCCGCTCAGCGACGGCGACGGGGACTCCGGCGCGACGTCCCCGAACGCGACCGCGATCGCGTCCGCACCGCGCGACGCGGCGGTAATACGACCCGGAGCGCCGCTTCGACCATGTCGCGGTAGGTGTCGCGCAGCGCTTCGGGCTCGAGGATCTCGACGGCATCGCCCCAGGTGAAGAGGTGCCAGGCCATCTCCCACAGGCCGCAGGCCCGAAAGCGTACCTCGAGCGATCCGTCCGGCTGCTGACGCACCTGCTGGCTCGGATGGAACACGAACTCACGCGCCTCGTCGGCGGCCTCGGGCCGGAAGCGCCAGACCACGTCCACCGGATCGTCCTGGTAGACCCCGAAGCTGCGCTCCGCGAAGCGGCGGACGTCGAGTTCGGGATCTCGATCGAAGCGGTCGTCGGTGAGCGAAACGCTCGTCACGTTGGGGAGAGCGAAGAGCACCAGTCGCTCACGCTTCGGGTTCCAGGCCACCAGGTAGTGGCGGTGGCCGTGCAGGAAACCGTAGGGGTGGACGAGCGGACGGGTGGGCTCGCCGTCCTCGCGGCGGGTGTAGCCGAGGCGCACCGCCCGATCCGCGAGAACGGCGTGGCGGAGCACGCTCAGATGCTCGGGATCGACCTTGGGGCGCGGCCCGGGACGCGCGGCGATGCCCTCGCTCTCGACCAGCGCCTCGACGTCGGGGCCCAGGCGGCGAGCGTTCGGCGGAACCATCAGGCTCTGGAGCTTCGAGAGGACGCTCTCGAGCGCCGACGCGTGGTCGGGCCGGCGTTGCCGACGCGCGCGGGAGAGCGCCACCTCGATCGCCGCGATCTCCTCCGCCTCCCAGGTGACGAAACCGGAGGCCCGCCCCGACGGAAGCCGCCAGTACTTGGTGTGACCGTCGAGACGGCACTCGAGATCGGGGAAGATCTGTCGAACCGCGTCGAGGCGTCGCTCGGCCGTGCGGCGCGAGCCCCCGAACTCCTCGCGGATCCTGGCGATATTCCAGCCCGGCCCGGGCGACTGGAGGGCCAGGGCGAGCTTCAGGACCTGGATCGCGGGGTCGTGACGAGCCACGGCGGCTGACCTCCCGGCGTCGGTCGGGCGAGCGCTCCGGAAGGCCCGGGACGGGTCTCGTGGGGACCGGCGCGGGCGCATCATGCCAGAATCGGGAGCGCAGGGGAACGCGCCGGATCTGACGGACGTGTCACAAGCGGACGTATGAGGCTTGCAGGCAGACCCTCGGCCGGCGCGCCTCCGCTCGGGCGCGAGCCCGGGGCTTGCGGCACCGGCCAGCCGATCAGACCGGACACTATCGTGAACATTTTCAAGATTTTATAGGAATTTAAAAACAGTCTTGACTGTTTCTTGGCCCCCGGGCATTCTCCGGCCATGCCGCAGCCGCGAAGCCCGCGTCGAAGCCAGGAGGTCCGCAGCGCACTCACCCGTGCGCGCATCCTCGATGCTGCCCTTCTCTGCCTGGCCGAGCGCGGATACGCGGGCACCACCACCACCGCGATCGCGGAGCGCGCCGGCGTCTCGCGGGGCGCCCAGCTCCACCACTTCCCGACCCGGCAGGAGCTGCTCGCGGCCGCGGTCCAGCATCTCTACGCCGCTCTGCCCGAGACCTTCCTGACGGGCTTCGCCGCGCTGCCCCCCGATGCCGATCGGATCCACGCAGCGCTCGCACTGCTCTGGGAGATCTATCTCGACCCGACGCTCATCGCGGTCTCCGAGCTCCAGATGGCGGCCCGAACCGATCGGGCCCTGCGCGAAGCGCTCCTTCCGGTCGGTGAGCGCCACCACGCGAACATCCACGCCCTCGCCCGCGACTACTTCTCCGAGGCTGCCGCTGCGAGCCCGAAGTTCACCGAGGTACTCGACCTGATCCTCGATGCGTACGAGGGGCTTCGCGCGCGCAAGCTCCTGCGCCCCGCCGACCCGGCGATCCCGCGCACCCTCGCGATGCTCGAAGCGATGGCGCGCGACGCCCTCGGCCCCGAGTCCGGAGAGCCCCGCCATGGTTGATCTCGTTCATCTCGCGATCCCCGCCTTCGTGGCACTGATGGTCTTCGAGGCCGTTCTGGGTGCCGTGCGCGCCAACGACGAGGCCAAGGGCTACGCGCCCCGCGACACCGCGGC
The DNA here is from genome assembly GCA_964474935.1 of uncultured Spirochaetales bacterium. Lineage (GTDB taxonomy): Bacteria > Myxococcota_A > UBA9160 > UBA9160 > JAFDDA01 > CAYYUT01. The sequence goes on along the minus strand of CAYYUT010000061.1, from coordinate 4,825 downwards.
GAGCCTCACCATGGGCGTCGGCAACGTGGTCGCGAATCTCGCCACCAAGGGCCTGACCCTCGGCTTCTTCTACGCGCTCTACGAGATGCGCTGGGTCGAGCTCGGCACCGGGGCAAGCGTGTTCCTGCTCGCGCTCGTCGTGGACGACTTCGCCTACTACTGGTACCACCGGTTGAGTCACGAGGTCCGCTTCTTCTGGGCGGCCCACGTCACCCACCATTCGAGCCAGCACTACAACCTCTCGACGGCGCTCCGGCAGACCTGGACGGGCTGGTTCACCCATCTGTTCATCTACTGGCCGCTTCCGTTGCTCGGCTTCGACCCGATGCTCCTGCTCTCGGCGAGCTCGGTGAGTCTCGTCTACCAGTTCTGGATCCACACCGAATACATCGATCGTCTCCCGCGCTGGTTCGAGGCTGTGTTCAACACCCCCTCGCACCATCGCGTGCACCATGGCACCAACCCGGAGTACCTCGATCGCAACCACGCGGGCATCCTGATCGTGTGGGATCGGCTCTTCGGAACCTTCGAGCCCGAACGCGCGAAGGCCAGCTACGGACTCACCCGGAACCTGAAGACATACAACCCGGTGACGATCGCATTCCACGAATGGGCTGCGATGGCGCGCGACGTGTGGCACGCGCGGAGCTGGCGCGAGCGGCTGGGCTACGTGTGCGCGCCCCCGGGCTGGCGCCCGGACGGAACCGGCGCGACCGCCCGCACCCTGCGGGCCGCAGCCGCCGCCTCGGCACGCACCACCTGAGACGACGCGGTCGCCACGCGGCCGCGGCCGGTCGGCGCGAGCCGGGCGCCCGCGCGTGTCCGCAACCATCGCGAGCACGACATCCCAAACCCGACGATCGGGGCCCGACGAACGCACGCTCGCGCCAGCCCGCGGCGCGCGCCATGCCCGTGCGCATGCGCCCGGCGGCCGGTACCCATGGCGGACACCGCATCCGATCCTCCCCACGCCTCGGCCGGGAACGCGGCGTCTGCCCGCACCCGGACAGGGATGCTCCGCTGTCTGATTTCCGACCGGCCCGGTGCGCGCGGGTTCCGGGTTTTCGGGACGGAGGATCTACAGCTCGGCGCCCGACCTGCCGATTCCTGAACCGGCGACTCGAGTCGCACCGGAGTCGCCCCGGCCCGGGCCGGCCGGCAACCCCGCGCGGCTCGACTGCCGGAGCCGATCCATGACGAGCCGCATCACCCGCCTCGCGCCCGAGCACCCGTTCGAGGTCGTTCGAGTCCCGGTCTCCTGGTACGTCGACCGGATCGAGCGTGGGGAGTTCTTCTCCTACACCAAGATCAACCACCGATTCTGGGAGCTCGAGCAGGAGCTTCGCGCGGGCCCGATCCCCGAGGACGAAACGGACCGCGCCGATGCAGACGCAACCCGGGGGCGACGCTTCTACCTGGAAACCCGCTTCCGCGAGGAGCTGCTCGAGATCCTCGCTTCCCTTCCCATCGACGATCCCGACTTCTTGTTCGCCACGAGCCACGTCGGCTACCCGGACTCGGACCGGATCGAGGGCGTCACGCGCGACCCCGCGTCGCTCATCGAGCTCATGCGCACGATCCTCCCGGCCGGTCTCGTCCCCCACGACGGGATGCTCTGGAAGGCGGCGACCATCTCGGGCGAGATCCGCACCCTCTACGACGCCGTGCGTCCTCACCGCGTCGTGGCCGTCGGCCCCGAGTGGCTCCATGGCCTCGCGGAGACCTTCCGGCTGCCCCATTTCACCCTCGTCGAGATCCCGAGTCGCGACGCTCGCGGCCAACGAACCGAGATTCTCGAGCGCATCGGCGACCTCCACGGGGACTTCCGCGGGGATGCCGTGATCTACCTGTTCGAGGCGGGCACCCTGGCCCCGTGGCTGATCCACCGTCTCCACGGCGCACTCCGCGACGCCTGCCTGATCGACGTCGGACGGGCCCTCGATGTCTGCCACCCCACCCTGCTCTTCCGCCACAACTGGGGCCGCGTCCACCGGCAGCAGCTCCACGACAACCTGGGCCTGGCGGACCGGCGTACGCGGTACTCGCGGCGCATCTTCGGTACCACCGGCGCGCCGGCGGGGCGCACGGCTCGAGCAGACCGGGTCCCCGTCGAGCCCGCGCGTCCGGTCGAATGGACGCGCCGTCTCCAACCGACGGGCGGATCGATGCGTTCCGATCCAGGGGGCCACGTCGTCCGGTTGGAAGCCGGACTGTGCGAGTACCTCGACCTGTGCGACGGGCTGCGGGTCGTCGCCACGTCGAGCAGCACGACGGCCCTGCACGCCCTCGCTTGCCTCGAGCAGCAGCGCTCGGCACGGCCCCTCCGCTGGGTCACCAGCGCGCTCGCGGCTCCCGCGACCCGACGGGGACCGTACGCAGCCGCCCGGGTCCTCGACTGCGACGCGCACGGATTGCTCGACTACCGAGCCCTCGAACGCCTCGACCCGACGAGCTGGGACGGGGTGATCCTGACCGACTCCTTCGGCTGGAACGAGACTCTCGAAGCGACGATCGATCTCTGTCATCGCCTCGGCAGGCGCCTCGTGGTCGACGGCTCGGCGGCACTCGACACGCCCCAGCGACGTCGCGCACCGATCAGCGGAGAGGTGCTCGCCTTCGACGCATTCCGCCCGTGGGGCGCTGGCGAGGGCGGCGCCGCGATCGTGCACCGCGACCACGAAGCGGCGTTGCGTTCGATCGTGGCCGGCCGCTCGCCGTCGAACGGGGAGGCCCGCGTCGCCGCCTGCCCACTGTCCGAGAGCGCCGCGCTGCGGATCCTCGACCAGCTCGCGGACATGACATCCTACGGCGTACGACACCATCTCCAGTACCGACGGATCGCGACCTTCGCCTCCGAGGTGGGATGGGGCCGACTCGGCCCCGCTGCGACTCTCGAGAAGCACGCGACCCCGGGCCACGTCTCTCTGCTGGCCCCCGAGGCCATCCCCGCCGCGTGGCTCTCGGCCGCTCCGTTCGAGCTCCGCCGCCATGCGGCACCCCTCGATCGTTCCTGCCACGTGGCCCGCGAGATCCACGCGCGCCTGGTCGAGGTCCCCTGCCATCCGGGGATGGAGGCCTTCACGAACGCCGAGCTGCTGCGGGCCCTCGCGGAACCGATCGAGCGCCTGCAACGCCGGCGGCGATCGGATCGGGGCCTCGGGGCGGGGATCCGGGCGTGAGCGACCCGAGCCGCCGTCCCGAATTCGAGCGCAACGCGGCGCTCGACGCGGTTCTCGAGCAGCTGAACGACCGGCTCGCCGGAGTCGACGATCCGACCGACGCCGAGAACCGGATGCCGCGCTGGCCCGTCGTCCTGGTGGTGGGTCCCCCGCGGTCGGGGACGACGCTGATGACCCAGTGGCTCGCGCGCTCGGGTGTCTTCGGGTATCCGACGAACCTGATCGCGCGCTTTCACCGCGCGCCCGAGATCGGTGCGCTGGTGCAGCGGATCCTCACCGACCCCGCCCTGCAGTTCCGCGACGAGTTCTCGGACATCGGGGACGACTTCGCCGAGACCCCCTTCCGGTCGAGCATCGGCAAGACCCGCGGACTCCTCGCCCCGAACGTCTTCTGGCACTTCTGGCGACGCTTCTTTCCGGAAGGCGAGACCCATGCGCTCGACGACGAGGCTCTCGCCCGGGTCGACGGCAAGGGCTTCGCCGCGTCGCTCGCGGCCCTGGAAGCGGCGCTCGAGAAGCCTCTCGCCCTCAAAGCGATGTGGATCGACTGGAACATCCCATTCGTGTCGAGCCTGCTCGAACGCTGCGTGTTCCTCTACATGGATCGTCACCCCTTCTACACGGTCCAGTCGATCCTCCAGGCCAGGGAGCGACACAGCGGCGACCGACGTCGCTGGTGGTCCTTCCGACCGCCGGACTACCACACGCTGCGGCGGCTCGATCCGATCGGGCAGGTCGTCGGCCAGGTCGACAGCATGAAACGGGCCGTCGAAGCCGGGCTGGCAGCACTTCCCCGCCAACGGAGCCTCCACGTCGGCTACGAGGCCTTCTGCCGCGATCCGGCGACGACATGGGCGGAGCTCGGCGTCCGGTTGTCCGCCCAGGGACTCCATCTACCCCGCTATGCGGGACCGGTACGCTTCGACCACCGAGACGCCGTCCGGGTCCCCACTGCGGATCGCGAGGCCATCTCTTCCGCATGGTTGGAACGCACGGGAAGGGAGACGAGGCCATGACTCCGGAAGGATCCACCGTCGTCCTCCGGATGGGGCTTCCAGGGCCGGGTCATCGAGGAGGCCTGCGACGCGCGGGGCCTGCAGGTCCGACTGTTTGTTGATGACACCGGGGAGGTCCGGGGGACCGGGGTCGATGCCACGCCGATCCTGGCGGCTTCGCGCGCCCTCGCGTCGGGCATCGACGTCCCGAGGCGGCGGACGGGCCCTGCGCGGCTCTTCTCATGCGAAGGGGGCGAGCGCCTCCGGTGAGGCCGCCCAGCTGCGGCAGCGCACGATCTCGATCCGGATCAGGCACGGCTCGCCCACGAACATCGGCGTCTCGCGATACTGGGGATACTTCGCGGCCAGGGCCTGCACCACCGCGCCGAACGGGGCGGGCATGTCGGGCTCCGCCGAGGGGCCCAGACCGCTCGCGGCCCCGGACCCACCCAGCCCCACCCAGCGGGCGGCGGGCCAGCTCTACCAAGCCCCACGCCTGAGATCAGCTTTCATCCCTCTTCAGAACAAAGACACCTCAAGAGTATTGCGATTTCCGAAGCAGCGAAGGGAGCTCGCATGCGCTCTGCAAAGGGTACCACTGGACGCGGAGGCAACTTCCAGCGATTGAATGCGCCTGATCTTACTAGTCCC
>CAYYUT010000060.1:0-10815 GCA_964474935.1 uncultured Spirochaetales bacterium | reverse complement strand
GTTCAGGTGCTCCACGAACGAGACGATTCCGCCCTCGTAGCAGAAGTCGTGCTGTTTGCTCGCCCGCTCGTCCAGGATCTTGATGCGCAGCCCGGCGTTCAGGAACGAGAGCTCGCGGAGGCGCTGCGAGAGGGTGTCGAACGAGAAGTCGATGTGGCTGAAGATCTCGGTGTCGGGCTGGAAGGTGACCCGTGTGCCGGTCTTGTCGGTGTTTCCGACCTGCTCGAGCGGCGCCTGGGGCGCGCCCCTCACGTACGACTGACGCCAGACCTTACCGTCCCGTCGGATCTCGAGCTCGAGGTGGCTCGAGAGGGCGTTCACGACGGAGACCCCGACCCCGTGGAGACCTCCGGACACCTTGTAGCTCTTGTCGCTGAACTTCCCTCCGGCATGGAGGGTCGTCATCACGACCTCGGCGGCCGCCCGGTTCTCGGTGGGGTGCAGGTCCACCGGGATCCCGCGGCCGTCGTCACTCACGGTCACGGTGTTCCCGTCGTGGATCGTGACGTGGATCTCGCGGCAGAACCCCGCGACGGCCTCGTCGACCGCGTTGTCGACGACTTCGTACACGAGATGGTGGAGCCCCTCAGGGCCGGTGCTCCCGATGTACATCGCCGGCCGTTTGCGGACCGGCTCGAGGCCCTCGAGGACCTCGATCGAGGCGGCATCGTAGGTCACGTGTTCTCGCTGAGTCCCGCTTCGGGCCTCTTGCCCCGGCCTCGCGGCTCGGTTCTGGCCCGGCACGGCCCGTCGAATTGGTTCGTCACCCGGGTGCGCCCCGGGTGGCCCGACGGGGCCGAGCCATTACGGTAGTTAATCCGTAAGTGCGCGTAAAGGCTCCGGGAACACCCGGGCTCCCGGCCCTCGGGCCGCGCGGCCACTAGAGCCGCATCGGCATCACCACGCCGAGCGCACCTGCGTCACCAGCGGGCTTGATGACGGCCGGGGAGAGCTCGTCCTGGAAGCCCAGCTCGACCTCCTTGTCTCCCACCGATGCGATCGCATCGATCACATAGCGGGCGTTGAAGCCGATCGTCAGCTCGTCTCCGCCGTAGCTCACGTCGAGCTCCTCGCGTGCCTCTCCGAGATCGGGATTGCTCGCCGACACGCACAACAACGAATCCTTCAGCTCGAACCGCACCGCATGGCTCTGCTGACTCGAGAGCAGGTTCACCCTCCGAAGCGCCGGCAACAGATCGGTTGCCGACACCACCAATCGCTTGGTGCACTCGGCCGGAATCACCTGTTGATAGTTCGGGAACTCTCCCTCGATCAGCCGCATCACCAACGTGACGTTGCCCTTCCGGGCGAGACCACTGTTGCCCTCGAAGCCGATCGACAGCTCGTCTGCGTCCTCTTCGTCGACCAGACGCTTGAGCTCGGCGAGGCCCTTGCGCGGAATCAGCACGCCGTTCGGCAGGCCTTCGAGCGACTCACCCGCCTCCTGGTCGGCATAGGCCAGACGATGTCCATCGGTCGCCACCATGCGCAGCATGCGGCTCTGCTGATTCACCTCGAGATAGACGCCGTTCAGGTTGTACCGGGTCTCATCGAGTGAGGCCGCGTACATCGTGCGTTCGATCATGCGGGCGAGAACGACCGATTGGATCGGCACCATCTTCTCGGGAGTCGCACCCGGGAGCGTCGGATACTCCTCGACGGCGGTTCCGGCCAGATTGAAGTGTGACCGGGCGCAGTCGATGTCGAGGTACTGGTTCGGCGTGGTCTCGAGACGGACGACCTCCTCGTGGAGCTCCCGGATGATCTCGTAGAGCTTCTTCGCCTAGACGGTGACGTCCTCGGCGGTGGTCACGTCGGCCGTGTGTGAACTGTGGACGCCGACCTCGAGGTCGGTCGCCGCCAGGCGGAGCTCGCCGTCGCTGGCCTCGATGCGAACGTTGGAGAGGATCGGCATCGAATTCCGCTTCTCGACGATCGCCTGGATACGGGAAAGCCCTCGCTGGAGTTCGGCACGTTGGATCGAGAGGTGCATGGCTTTCTTCCCTTCTGTGATTCAAGAAGATGAGCAGGAGTAGTAGGAGAGGGTCGGAACGGCCGACAAAAGCGAGGCATCCATCCGCCGTTGCAGGTCGATTCGTTCAGCCAGGATCTGTCGAACGGTGCGCCGCGCTCGGCCGGTGTCGACGGACCGTCCGGCAGAGCGCACCCGCTGCTGGCAGGAACGCGAGGCCTGGTGAGCACAGCATGGAAGCGGGCGGGCCCGCCCGGCGGCCGCGGTCCGGTCGGCAGGACGCATCGGGTGCGGGTGCTCGGATGAGATGGCCGTGGTGATCCCCCGAAGTGGGCGCCCGGTCGTCGTGACGACCCGCGCAACACTGGTATCCCTGTCGTCTCCGCCCCGGCCGTCGAGCGTCCTGGCGCGCGCGATGCGCTCGGGCGCGGGATCGTGATCCGTCGCGCTTCTCCCGGTCGATCGCATTCGGCGTCCCGGAGGACGGAGGAGGCCCGGGGCTCGCAGTCGTTTCAGTCGGTCCAGTCGTCCGAGCCGTCTGAGTCGTCGCAGCGGTCGAGGAGACCGCCGCTGGTCAGCCCCTCCGCGCGAAGGCCCGACGCGAGATCCCAGGTGCTCACGAATCCGTCGGGCCGCGCACCGCCGGGTTGTCGTCCTGCTGTTCAGCCCTCTAGTTGTCTCGTGGTCTCGTGGTGTCGGCATGTCACCGTGTCGTCCGGTGGTGGCCTGGCCGATCGGACGGGACGCTCGAATCGCCTCCCCACCGGCGACCTGTGCGAAAACCGCGAGTGACCCTCCAAGCCCTCATCTTATCACGGGAATCGCTGGACAGAGCAGGGTGGACGACACGGAGGGTCCGGGAATCGCGCCACGGCGCGCGACGAATGCGTGGGGGTCGGGTGCCGTTGACATGCGAGGCGGCTCGCAGCTAGCTTCCGCCTCTTCGACGAAACCGCCCGAGACCAACCATGAAGCGCACCTACCAGCCGAGCCGTATCCGGCGCAAGCGTGGACACGGATTCCGCAGTCGCTCGCGGACCAAGAGCGGGCGGGCCATCTTGAAGCGGCGCCGCGCCAAGGGTCGCAAGCGGCTGGCCGCGACGATCCCGTCGAAGTAGGCGTGCCCCCTTCGCGGGGCGGCCGCTGGTCCGACCGTCGTCTACGAAGCTCGAAGGACTACCGACGCGTGGCGTCGCGGGGCTGCCGACTCTCGTCGCGGCACTTCGTGCTGATGGCGGCGGAACAGCCGGTGGTCGGAAACCTCGCACCGGAGGGGGATGTGGGGGCGCGCCTCGGGCTGACCGTGAGCCGGCGGGTGGGAGGAGCGGTGGTGCGAAATCGCGTCAAACGGCGTTTGCGACACTGGTTTCGGAGTGCCCGTGGCGCCGTCGATGAGCCGCTCGATCTCGTGGTGGTGGCACGTGCCGGTGTCGGCGAAATCGGTTTCGACGAAGCCACGACCGAGCTCGACCGCCTCGTGACGCAGCTGGCCGACCGGCGGCGGCGCAAGAGGGGCCCGACGTGAGACATCCGGTGCAACCCATCGGGCGGCGCGCCGCGCGCGGTCTGATCCGGCTCTATCAGGTCTGGGTGTCACCGTGGCTCGGGCCCCACTGTCGTTTTCACCCGACCTGTTCGGAGTATGCGTCCGAGGCCATCGGCGAGTTCGGGTGGCTCCGCGGCGGCTGGCTCGCACTCGCACGGCTCGCGCGCTGCCATCCGTATCGTCCGGGCGGCTTCGACCCCGTCCCCGAGAGGCCGGCGACCATCGGTCGCTGAGGAACGCGCACGTGGATCGCAACCTGCTGTTGGCATTCGCCCTCTCGTTCCTGGTGATCACTCTCTGGATGTCTCTGCAGCCTCCCCCGGAGCCGATCCCCGAGGGTGCCGAGGTCGCCGGGGAATCCCTGGCGGGCGACGATCCGGCGGTGGGTCGCGAGGCTGTTGCGCCCGATTGGGTCGAAGGCCGCGACGCGCCGGGCGCGCCCGGGGCGCCGGCCGAGTCGATGGCATCCGACGAGAGCCCGACGGGCATCCCGATGTTCGAGCCGGGTGCATCGCCCGAAGAGGTGGTCCGGATCGAATCGGATCTCTGGCGCGCCGAGCTCACGTCCCGAGGCGGGGCGCTGAAGAGCTGGCAGCTGAAAGAGTACTACGACGCCTCGCGCGAATCGCGTCCGCTGGTCGATCTCGTCACCCAGCCCGAGGGCTTCCCGGCCGCGCTCGCCACTCCCTTCCGCGAGTTCGGCTACGGCGATTTCTCGCGGGCCGCGTTCGAGGTGAGGCGGGTCTCGGCCTACACGGTCGAGTTCGATCGCGTCATCGAGGGAATCGCAGTCCGGAAGCGTTTCGTCTTCGACCCCGACCGCTACGTGTTCCGGATGGAGATCGCGATCCAGAACGGGACGCGACGGATCGTGAGCCCGGTCTTCCAGACCATCTGGCCGGCAACACCGACGGAAGGCAGCGACTTCGTCGAGTACGCCCTCGCGGTGGATCAGGACGGCTCGGTGACGAAGGTGCCGGTCGCTGGTGTCGGCACGCCGGGTTTCTTCGGAGGGCTCTTCGGCGGCGACCCGACACGGCCCCAGGCGTTCTCGGGCGGCGTCGAGTGGGCGGGCACCAACAACCGCTACTTCCTGGCGGCCATCATTCCCGAGGCTCCTGAACGGACGTCCGCGCGGATCGTTCCCGAGATCCCGGGCGAGGTCGGGATCTCGGAGATCTTTCTAGAGCGTGCGGTCGAGCTGCCCCCGGGACAGATACACACAGGTGTGTACCAGGTGTTCCTGGGTCCGAAGAAGCGTGAGCTCCTGAACGCCGAGACCCTTGCGACGTCTGGCCTCGAGGCGTCGATCGACCTGGGCTGGTCGTGGATGGCACCCGTCACCCGCTTCTTCGCGATGCTCTTGAGGAGTCTGCACGCGGTCGTCCCGAACTACGGGCTCGCGATCATCATCATCACGGTGTTGGTGCGGCTCGCCACGGCTCCGCTGACGGCGCGGCAGATGCGCTCGATGAAGAAGATGAGCGAGATCCAGCCTCGCATCAAAGCGCTCCAGGAGAAGTACAAAGACGATCGCCAGATGCAGTCGCAGGCGATGATGCAGCTCTGGAAGGAGGCGGGGGTCAACCCGCTGGGTGGTTGTCTCCCACTCCTCATGCAGTTCCCGGTCTTCATCGGTCTCTTCTACGCGTTGCAGAGCTCGATCGAGCTGCGCCAGGCCCCCTTCGTCCTCTGGATCGACGATCTCTCCATGCCCGAGTCCCTGTTGGTGATCCCGGGGCTCGACATCCCGCTCCGTGTCCTGCCCGTGATCATGGGAGCGAGCATGGTGCTCCAGCAGAAGCTGAGCCCGGCCGCGATGGATCCGCAGCAGGCCCGGATGATGATGACCGTGATGCCGATCATGTTCACGGTGCTCTTCTACCAGTTCCCGTCGGGCCTCGTGCTCTACTGGATGGTCAGCAACCTGCTCGCGATCGGGCATCAGCTCTGGATGAACCGCAGCAAGACGACGAGCTAGGCTCGGGCGCCTCGAAGGCGCGGTACGAACACCACCCGGCGATCACCCACCTCGGTGCTCGCCCTGCAAAGGAGAATCGATGTACGACGCGAGGCGTGAAGCGCACGAGTTCGTCGGAAACGACCGGGACCAGGCCGTGGCGGACGCCTGCCGCTTCTTCGGTGTCGACGAGTCGGAGCTGACCCTCGCCGTGCTCGGCGAAGGCCAGGTGTCCGGACTGGCGTCGCGCACGGTCGTCGTGGCGGTGCCGACCGAGCTGAAGGGGCGCAGCGGCAGCCGGAGCGACCGATCCGACTCCGATTCGCCCCGCGATCGCGAGCCCCGAGAGGCACGCGGACGAAGGCGAGGGCGCGAAGGGGACCGGGACCGCGACCGTGACGGGGATTCCGGACGAGGTCGGGGCCGTGGTCGCCGTGGCGGCGAGGAGCGAGAGCCCCGGCGGGCAGCGGCCGACAAGCCGAGTGGTCCGGCCAAGGGCGAGATCGACGGCGAGCTCGACGAGATCGGACAGTTCGTGCTGGGCGTGGTGGAGCGGATGAAGCTCGGGAGCTTCCAGATCTCGCAGACGCTCGATGGGGACATTCTGGTGATCACGCTCCGCGGCGAGGCCGCCGAGCGGCTCAACCAGGCCGAGACCCGGGTGGGGGACGCTCTCCAGCTTCTGACCAACCAGGCGGCCATGCGGGGTGGCACCGAGGGTCCGCGCGTCGTGATCGACATCGAGGGGGAGCGCGAACGCCGCGACGAGTTCCTCGAGCAGCTCGCCGAGCGCGCAGCCGATCGGGCCGTCAAGTCGGGTCGTTCCGTCGCCCTCGACCCGATGAACGGGAAGGACCGACGCATCATCCACATGGCGCTCCGCGAAGAAGAGGGCATCGCCACCATGAGCATGGGCGAAGGACGCTACCGCCAGGTGGTCGTCGTTCCCGAGGGCGCACCGGAGTACGAGGAAGCCGAGCGCCTGAGCGGTGAGGCCGCCCGCGACGACGACTAGACGTCCGCCGACCCCGCCGGAGGTCGCGCGGCGCCTGCCGGCGGCGGCTCGGCCGAGCGAGCCGAGAGCGGGCCGATCCGGCCCGCGGCCGGGCGACGAGAGGGCGGCCGCGGTGGGCGTCTCGTGGAGGCGCAGCGTTCCTGGGCACCGGGGGTCCGGCCGGAGCGCCCCGTGTCGCCATCCCGAGGAGCTTTCGCGCGGCAGCTCGCGCTCGCGCGAGGATCGCGTGGCGATGAGCGCCGAGGCGCGTCCGGCCGCGGGAACCCCGCCATGAAGCCCCTCACCTGCCAGCGATCCGTCATGATCCTGGGGATCTCTCGGCATCTGGTGCGCGGCCGTCCCGGTCCGAGGCGCCCGCTGTTCCACGTGGAACGTGGAGCGCCCGCCCACTCGGATCCGGTCGGCGCGGAGTCGCTCGGTATCGGGTCCGTCCGCCGGAGCGGCGGGCCGGGGTCTCGTCCCACGGACGGCGCCCGGTCGACCTGCCCGACGGCTTCCCGTGGTTCCACCGGGAACCCGCCCATCGGTGCGCAGACCGCGTTCCACGTGGAACGCGGTCGATCCCGGTCTCGCCTTGCCCGCTGACGACTCCACACCGTCCCACGGATTGCCCCTCGACCTCGTCGTCGAGCAGGGCCTCGAGAGCATCGGTCTCGACGCATCCCCGGCGATCCGGGAGAGGCTCGTCCGCTTCTCGGAGCTGGTGGCGAGCTGGGCGCCTCGCGTCCAGCTCACCGGAATCCGCGGGGCCGACGCGATCGCGAGCCGACTGGTACTCGACGCGGCTGCGCTCTGGGCCGCCGCCCGGTCGGTCCTCGACGGCGCCCGTCGGCTCGTGGACCTGGGGACAGGCGCGGGGTTCCCTGGGATTCCGATCGCGATCCTGAATGCCGAGACCGGTGAACTGTCGGTCACATTGGTCGAGTCACGGGAGAAGCGATCTCATTTCCTCCGTGCCGCATTGCGCGAGCTCCATCTCGCGCGGGTCGAGATCCGGCGGGGCCGCGCGGAGTCTCTCGACCCCACTTCCGCGGACGCGGTGGTGGCCCAGGCGGTCGCCCCCCCGGCCGACGCCTTGGCTCTGATGCGACCGTGGTGTCGTTCCGGCGGTCGCCTGCTGCTCCCCTGCGCGTACCCGAGGCCCGTGTTCTCCCCGCCCGATGGCGTCTGCTTCGACCGTTGGATCGACTATCGGGTACCGCTCGGTGGCCCCAGGCGGAGCCTGTGGACGGGCCACGGAGCCTCGAGCTGACGACCGTCCCATCCCGCGCTCGTCGATCACCCCGATGGGGTCGATGGGTCGACGGCGACGTCCGATGATGACGCCGGGACGCCCACGGCCGGGCCTTCCGGCCACGTCTTCCTGCTCCGTGTCGCCCTGCTCCACCACGCCAGCGGCGAGGCGGGCCCCTGGTCTCCGGCCCCATCGCGCTCCGGCCTTCCCCAGATCCCGTGCCGCTCGTGGGAGAGCCATGGGGCGCTGGGCCCCGTCGGCGGCGTATTTCGTTGGACTCCCGGGCGGTCTCGCGCGGAGTCCCGGCCAACCGGAAGATCCCTCCTGCCCCCGGGGCTTGGCCATCTGGGGCGGGCGTCCGGTGCCGGGATATTGCTATGTTCCGGATGTTTCGGGCGAGTCCCCACAGGGGGTTCCCCCCGGGGGTGGAAACGTGCGCATCCGGTTGACGGGTCCCATGTCGTGCGTCCCGTGCCCCGCGTCGAGAGCGGCACTCGGGCGAAGCGGTTCCGGCGGCGGCACCAGCCCCGGGAGCCCCACCGCGGGCCCGGCAGCCCTGGTCGGCCCGCAGCGGCGACGAGACGGCCCGCGTCGCTCGGGGAGCAAGCGCGCGACCGTGAGAAGAGTCGCGAAGGTGAGAAGACCTGCGAAGGTGAGAGGACCCGACAAGTTGGGCGGCGTCGCCGGATTGGGGGGTGGCTTGCATCGACGACCGCGTGCCTCCGACGAGCCCGATCGTCGGGCGGAGCGGCTCGGCTCGGCCGGGGCGCTCGCCACCCGCTGGGACCCGAGCCCGCGGATCGGAGGCGAACGATGAACCCGGTTCCCGACGCTTCGGCGCCTGCGCCTGCAGTGGGGCAGCTCCCTCCGCGCTCTCCGTCGCCCGACTCCGGGCCGTCCGAGCGCCTCCGGCGGCAGGCCCCCCGCATCATCGGTGTGGCGAACCAGAAGGGCGGGGTCGGAAAGACCACCACGGCCGTCAATCTCGCGGCCTCGTTCGCGGCCTCGGAACGCGACACGCTCCTCGTCGACATGGATCCCCAGGCCAATGCGAGCAGTGCCTTCGGAATTCGTGACGCAGACGTCCACGTCTATGACGCACTGATGGGTCATTCCACCAAGGACGCCCTGCACGCGACCGAGCTGCGGCACCTCAAGGTGATCCCGGCTGGCCCCGACCTGGTGGGTGCCGAGATCGAGCTGGTCTCGCACTCCGATCGCGAGCACCGCCTCGCCCGCGCCCTCCAGGACGTCTCGCACGCGTTCGACGAGATCATCGTGGACTGCCCTCCCTCGTTGGGCCTGCTCACGCTCAACACGCTGACCGCGGTCGACGAGGTCCTGATCCCGCTGCAGTGCGAGTACTACGCGCTCGAAGGTCTCGCGCGTCTGATGGACACGATCGAACGGGTGCGTTCGGGCCTGAACGAACGGCTGCGCGTCGGGGGCATCCTGCTCACCATGTTCGACCGCCGGAACAACCTGGCGCGCCAGGTCGAGGCGGAGGTACGCGAGCACTTCGGGGAGCGTGTCTTCGAGACGGTGATCCCCCGTAACGTTCGGCTCTCCGAGGCGCCGAGCCACGGCCAACCGATCCTGCTCTACGACATCCGGTCGAGCGGCGCGGTGGCGTATCTGCGGCTCGCCGAGGAATTGCTCCAGGAGGCTCCGGATGGCGGCACGGCGTAACGCACTCGGTCGAGGACTCGGTGCCCTGATTCCCGGGCGCGAGCCCGCCTCGCCTGCCGGTCCGGCCGGCACCCGCTCGGCCAGAGTCGATTCGCCGCCCGTGGCGTCCGAGCCGGACGGCGCGGCGCTCGAAGTCGGCATCGACCGGATCGCGCCCAATCCCGATCAGCCCCGGCGACGCTTCGAGCCGGCCGAGCTCGACTCGCTCGCCGAGTCGATCCGGCGCCACGGCATCCTGCAGCCCGTGGTCGTGCGGCGGCTCGAGCCGGATGCCGACGGCGATCGCTACGAGCTCGTGGTCGGGGAGCGTCGCTGGCGGGCTTCACGCGCAGCCGGTCGAACCGCGATCCCCGTCGTGGTCGCCGACATCGCGCCGCCCGACCGGCTCGAGCTCGCGATCGTCGAGAACGTGCAGCGCCACGACCTCAATCCGATCGAGCTGGCACTCGCCTTCCGGACCCTCGCCGATTCGGGCGCGACCCAGGATCAGATCGGCGAGCGCGTGGGTCTCGATCGCAGCAGCGTCGCCAACCACGTTCGGCTGCTCGAGCTGTCGCGCGAGGTCCAGGAGGACGTCGAGGCCGGAAAGCTGTCGTTCGGCCACGCCCGCACCCTGCTCTCGGTGTCGAGTCCGGAACGTCGGCGTCATCTTCACCGGCGGATCCTCGCCGACGGTCTGTCGGTCCGCGCGGCCGAGCAGGCGGCCCGGGCCAGCGGCGCGCCTCGACAATCCGCCCGTCGACAGCCGAAGGACGCCTCGGAGAACGTCGAGCTGGCCCATCTCGTCGACCGCCTTCGCGATCGGCTGCAGACGCGGGTCCGGATCACGGGTGGGCCGGGACGCGGTCGCATCGAGATCGAGTACTTTGGTCTCGAGGACCTGAACCGGATCAGCGAGGAGCTGCTCCGCTAGCAGCCCCGACACCCATGGCGGGGCCCGGGGTCGCCCCACGGGAGCGGTCCCGACCCCGGGGCTCCAAGGCCTGGCACGGAGCGGGAGACCGATGAGCGCGCGTCCGCATCGCCCGAGCCCCGACCCGACCCCCGGCCCGGTTCCCGAGAGGGTCGGCGGCGGCGCCCCCGGCCCGCCGTCCCACCCCACCCGGGCGGAGGCGGGGACAGAGGCGGCGCTCGGTGCGAGCGAGGCCGGCTCGCGGCCCCGGGCCGAACGGGCCGGGTGCTCTGCGGGGCCTTCGGTCGACCTCGTCGCTGGGTCTCCCCTGGCACATGAATCGCCTCGACGACCCTCACACGCCTGCTTCCGGCCCCGGCCAGTCGCAGGACTCGCCGCGCCGGCGCGGCTGGTGGCGGCGGGGGGGGCCTTCGAGGGGGATTTGGGCTTCTGGGGAGTGGCCCGGATCGCCGGCTGTCTGGCGGGCGATGGCTTCGCTCGAGGAAC
>CAYYUT010000059.1:0-10857 GCA_964474935.1 uncultured Spirochaetales bacterium | reverse complement strand
GGGTCTCCTCGGGCGCTCGTACTTCAACCACTTCGAGTACCGGAGCGATCCCGCCGCCGGGCTCGTGCATCTCACCCCGAACGGGCTCGAGCAGAGCGGCCGGATCCGGGGCGGCAAGAGTCAGGGACAGTGGCGCTCGAGCTTCGCGTCGATCCACGCCCGGATCGCACAGGTCGATGCCGAGCTCGCGCGCACGCCGAGCAGCCGCTCTCGCAAGATCACGGGCCTCGAAGCGCTGCGCGAGGATCTCGAACGCCAGCTCCAGCTGCTCGACGCCGAGGCCGACCGGGCCCGCGTACCCCACGGCTGGCGTCGCTAGCAGCGCGCGCGCAACGCCGACGGAAGCGACTTTCCCAACACGAGAAGCGAGCTCCCCCGGCACCCCTGGGCCTCGCATCCACGGAACGGCAACTCGCGCGGCAGTGCCCCGTGCGACCGGGCGATGGGTGGCCCGTCGCCGGGCACCGTCCGCTGGCATCGATCTTGCGATCGAGTCCGAGCCGGGCCCGTTGGGCCAGATGTCGCGCGGTGAGGGCCCGCGCTGCGCCAGCGCGGCGCGTCGGGACCACGGGTCGTCCCGACCCGAGTGGAAGCGGAGGAAGCAGCAGATGGATCGTCGGGCAGGTTCGATGGATATGGACGAAACGTGCAAGCCGAATGGGTCGCCGACGCGGCGCGTCCGGATCGAGGAGGCGCTCGAGGCGCGCGGCGTCGACCGTGCGCTGGCCGTGGCCTTCGCGGAGGCCTTCGTCGCGCAGCGGGAGACCGCGCCTGGCGACAGCGAGGCGGCGGCGATCGACGCGATCGCGCTCGCCGATCGGGTCATCCGGGAGCGCGACGTGCGTCTCGCCCGCGCCTCGGAGTCGGTCGACGAGTTCGATCGGCTGCTCGCCTCGTTCGCTTGCGAGCTCACCAAGGTCGAGGAGGCCATGCAGGTGCTGACGGCCCACGTCCGGCGCATGCGGATCCAGACCCGCTTCCACCAGGGACGCGCCGTCCACTAGCGACACGCTGCGCCAGCAGCTGGGAAGACCCGCGTAGCCGCCGGGCTCCTCGGGTGGCGCCCGCGCGCGAGGGCTGGGCTCCGATCGACTTCGGGCGTCCGATCCGAGCGGGTACGAGCGGGTGCCGATCTCGGTGGCGGCAACGGTCGCGGGCACGGGTGTCGGCAGTGCCGCGTCCTGCGGCGTCCCGGGGCGCGAGGAATCGGAGGGTTTCCTGCAGCCCTGCTAGGCTGGGTGGCCCCGGTCCCGCCGGAGCAACGTCCGGTGTCGTGGCTCGTCGCGGCGGCCTGTGCGCATGCCGCCGGGATCTGGCTCGCGGATGGGGGGTGGCTCGGGCGCGAAGCGGCGTTCGTGGCCGGGCTCCTCCTGGGCGGGCTCGCCTGTCTCGCTCGCCGCTCGTCGACGCGCGGGGTGCTCGCGCTCGGCATGCTGTGGTGTGCCGGCGCGGCCTCTCTCGACCGAAACCTCGAGCTCGCACGGCGGGCGCCACCCGGCGTCGGCGTGTCGGCGGCCGATCCGTCCGCCCATCCTGCCGAGGGGCTGGTCGTCGAAGGACGCGTGGCCTCGGTGCGTCGGTTCGGACCAGCGGGCGGGAACGTCCGGGTACGCCTGGTGGAGGTGCGTTGCGTCCGAGGCGATCGCGTGCCCCCCGAGCGGATCCGGATCCACCTCGAGTCGGACGCTCCGGGGGCGCCGGGGCCCCTCGATTGGATCGCGGGCGACCGGGTGCGGGCCTTCGTGCGTCTCCGCCCGGTGGGTGGATGGCGGAATCCGGGGCGCCGCGACACGGCTGCGACGCTCGCCCGCGAGGGTCTGGCCGTCCGCGGGAGGCTCACACATCCGGCGCTCTGGCTGCGACACCCGGCCGAGGGGCTCCACGTTCACTGGAGACGTCTCGTGGCGTCCCGTGCGGCCTCGATCGAGGCCCTCAGGGAGCGGGGTCCGGGCGGCGCCCTGGTGGCGGCGTTGGCTCTCGGCGATCGCGATCTGCTCGCGCCCGATTCCCGCGCGCGCTTCGCGCGCCGCGGAACGGCGCACCTGCTGGCCGTCTCGGGTCTGCACCTGAGTCTGGTGGCGGCGGGCGTCTTCGCCCTGTCTCGTCGGGGTCTCCTCGCCATCCGCAGCCTGCCGGTCCGTGACGCGCGGGGTCCCGCGATCGCGATCGCGTTGGGGGCGGCCGCCGCGTACGCGGCTCTCACCGGCTTCGGCGTTCCGGTTCGACGAGCCCTGGTGCTGCTCGTCGCGCTGGTGGTGGCTCTCACCACACGTCGCCCGGGACGGCGCCTGGCCGAGCCGCTCGCAGCGGCGGCGCTCTGGATCCTGATCCGCGATCCCGCGGCCCTCTTCGCACCCGGGGCGCAGCTCTCGTTTCTGGCCACGCTCGGGCTCGGCGTCTGGGCGCGGCGGCAGGGCGGACGGGCACGGTCGCGGTGGGTCCAGGGCGGTCCGGTGCCGCGGATGGTCGAGCTGGCCGACACGCGCGCCGTCGCGGCCCTCGCGACGGCCCCCGTGTCGATACAGGCGGGCCTGCCGCTCTCACCCTGGGCGCTGGCCGC
Source organism: uncultured Spirochaetales bacterium (assembly GCA_964474935.1). Lineage (GTDB taxonomy): Bacteria > Myxococcota_A > UBA9160 > UBA9160 > JAFDDA01 > CAYYUT01. The sequence goes on along the minus strand of CAYYUT010000059.1, from coordinate 8,297 downwards.
CAATCTGGTGATGGTGCCCTGGACGGCCCTCGTGTTGTTGCCCGGCTCGCTCGCCGGCGTGGCGCTCGCCTGGGCGACGGGCTGCCAGGCCCCGCTCGACGTGGCGTGCGCGCTGGCGTCGATGACCCTCGCGCTCGTGGAGGCGGTCGAGAGTCGGCTTCCGGGGGCGACGCCCGTCGCGCCCTCCGATCCGATGCGGGCGCTGCTGGTGGCCGGCATCGCATGGGCGGCGCTGGTCCAGCCGAGCGTCGCGCTCCGCGCGCTCTTCGTGGTGTCGATCGCACTCTTCGTACGCCACACCGACCCGCCCGCCATCGCACCAGCGCCGCCGCGCGCCGTCTTCCTCGATGTCGGCCACGGCGATGCGACCCTCGTGCAGGGCCGACGGGCAAACCTGCTGGTCGACGCAGGATGGGCGCGGCCAGGAGGCGCCGATCTCGGTGCGCTCGTCGTGGCGCCGGCCCTGCGGGCCCTCGGTGTCGGCCGCCTCGATGCCGTCGCCGTCACGCACGCCGATCTCGACCATCGGGGCGGTGTGCCGGCGGTGCTGCGCGCGTTCGAGGTCGGTGAGCTCTGGCTGCCGGCGGCCACGGCCGGAACCCCCGAGCTCGCGGTGCTCCGTAAGCTTGCCCGAGGGTACGCCGTGCCGGTTCGTCTCGTGCGCGCGGAAGACGAGGCCCGCGTGCTCGGGGACCTGCGCATCGACGTCCTGGCGCCGCCCGGTCTCGCGATCGACCCGGGTCTCGGCGAGAACGACGCATCGCTCGTGTTGCGGATCGTCGCGAACGGTACGCGGCTCCTGCTGCCCGGTGACGTCGAATCGGAAGGCGAGCGCCGGCTCCTGGCGTCCGAGCATTCGCTCCGGGCCGACATCCTGAAGCTGGCGCACCACGGCAGCCGCACCTCGTCGACGCCAACCTTCCTGGATGCGGTCGGTGCACGCCGGCTGGTGGCGTCGGCGCCCTGCCGAGGGCGCTTCGGGCTGCCGCACGCCGAGGTCCGCGCTCGGCTGCGAGATCGGAAGCAACCGCTCCACTGGACCGGGCGCGATGGAGCCGTCCTGATCTCGCTCGACCCCGCGCTCGGCTTCCGAAGCTGGGGGAAGTCCCGAACCGATTGTCATGGCGAGTCGGCGGCGCCGGCCCAGAATGCGCCGGGCGAGCCCTTCAGCGGCGCTGGCCGATGAGGTAGCGGGCGCCCGCACCACCGACGCGCGCGCTGTGGCGCGTGCCGGCCGGGAGCATCAGCCGGTCTCCGGCGCGGAGGGGGAACTCGCGTCCCTCGGCCGAGAACACGATCTCGCCTTCCACGACCCACAGGCTCTCGTCGTGGGGATGGCTGTGGGGCGGGTAGTCGGCGCCCGGAGCGTCGGTCCACTCGTGGACGGCGAATCCATCCCGCGAGAGACGCGCTTCGAGCGCCTCGGGTTCCGGCGTCTCGCGCTCTTCCCAGGCAATGCGTTCGAGCTTCATCGTCCACCTCCCAGTCGACGTCGTGTGATCGCGATCCATGACCCCCGCCCGGTGGGTCTCCCGAGCCCGCGAGGGCGGCCGACGGGAGGGTCGCCAGCGAGCTCCGTGTCCGCCCGCTCGGCGGCCTCAGGGAGTGGGCTGCACCTCGAGCCCCGGCCCGTCGTTGCCGCGCCCCGCGCGCGCCAGCCACGAGCCCAGGTAGCCGGCGACGGCGACCAGGATGATCAGGGGCCCCGGCGGGACCGACACACCGCCGTACTCCGACAGGGCAGCCGACCCCATTAGGCCTCCGAGCACCGACGCCATCGCGAGCGCCGTGGCCAACACCATCATGCGCGGCAGGGTAGCGACCCATTGACGGGCAGTGGCCGCCGGGATCGTCATCAGGGCGATCGCGAGGACCACACCCACGACCCGGATCAACGTCACGACGGCGACGGCGACCAGGCCGAGCAGCACGAGCGAGAGCGCCTGCACCGGAAGGCCCGCCACCTCCGCGAACTCCTCGTCGAAGGCGATGGCCTGGAGGGGGCGGAAGGCGATCACCACGACGGCGACGATCAGCAGATCGAGTGCGCCGACGGCGGCGACATAGCCCCACGGCGCGTAGAGCAGGCTCCCGAAGAGATAGGTCATCAGGTCGGGGGCGTAGCCGGGCTGGAGCGATACGAACACGATGCCCAGAGCCATTCCGACCGCCCAGACCATCGAGATGAGAGTGTCCATGCCCGACCCGAGCCTGCGGTGGGCGACACCGATGGCACAAGCCGACAGGACACCGAAGACCCCCGCTCCCAGCATCGGGTGGAAGCCGAGCCAGTAGCCGAGGCCCACGCCGCCGAAGGCGGCGTGGGCCCAGGCCGCCGGTGATCGACGCCATGCGCCGGGCCACCACGAACGATCCCATCACGCCACAGGCGACGCTCGCCAGGAGTCCGGCGGCCAGGACCCGCTGGAAGAAGGGCAGGGCGAGGAGCTCGCTCATGCGTCGTCCTCCTCGCGCCCGTGGCTGTCCAGCACACGGTGCGGCTGGCCGTGGGCCAGGAGCTCGACGGGGCAGCCGTAGGTCGCCTCGAGGATCTCGGGGCTGAGCTGTTTCGACGGGTGGGCATGGAGACGACGGTTCAGGCAGGCCACGCTGGTGACGTGCCGCGAGATCGCCCCGATGTCGTGGGACACCAGTACCACGGCCATCTGGCGCGAGAGCTCGTCGAGGAGCTCCCATACCGTGTGACCCATCCGTTCGTCGAGACTGGCCGTGGGCTCGTCGAGCAGCAGGAGCTCGGGTCCGAGGGCGAGCGCCCGGGCGATCAGTACCCGTTGGCGCTGCCCGCCCGACAGGGCCCCGATCGAGCGATCGGCGAAGGCGCTCATCTCGACCTCGGCGAGCGCCGCATCGACGCGGGCGAGCGACGCGCGCGCGTCCATACCGCGACCGAGCGTGCCCATCCGCACGACCTCGGACACCCGGATCGGGAAGTCCAGATCGAAACGACAGTACTGGGGTACGTAGCCGACGCGGCCGCGCGCGCCTCGGGGCGTCTCGCCGAGTACCCGGACGCTCCCCGACGTGGGTGCGACCAGCCCGAGGATCACCCGCAGGAGCATGGTCTTGCCGGCTCCGTTCGGGCCGAGGATCGCCAGATAGTCGTCTCTCGCGATGTCGAGCGAGACCCCTTCGAGCACGGGCGTTCCGGCGATGCGGAGCGAGAGGTCGCGGATCGCGACGGCCGGCTCGGTCATTCGACCGCGGCCTGCCCGATCCGCCGGGCCGCATGGCGGAGGTTCGCCGCCCAGTCGCGGTCGAGCGGGTCGAGCGGTTCGAGCTCGGCGCCGATCGCTCCGGCGACGACCCGGGCGCTGGCATCGCTGAACTGGGGTTGGACGAAGATCACCGCGACCCCGTCCGCGCGGGCCTCCCCGAGCAGCCGAGCCAGACGAGCGGCGTCCGGCTCCTTGCGGTTCGACTCGATCGCCTTCTGTGTCACGCCGAAGGGCTCTGCCAGATGGCTCCATGCCGGATGGAACACCCAGAAGTGTCGCCCGCGGGCCGGTTCGAGCGCGGCGGCGACGTCGGCTTCGAGCGCCTCGATCTCGGAGAGCGTCGCGCGCAGCCGGGCGTCGAGCGTGTCGCGTCGGGTGGGAAGCCGATCGCAGAGCGCCGCATGCAGGGCGCGCGCAGCCGCGCGCATGGCATCGATCGAGAGCCAGACGTGGGGATCCTCGCCTTGGCTCGGCGTCGACCGAGCGACCTCGATGCGCACGACGTCGGGTGACTCCGAGAGCAGCCGCTTCAACCAGGCCTGCTCGAAGGGGAAGGCCGGGTGGCCCACCTCGAAATAGAGCGACGCGCGCGACAGGCGCCGCATGTCGTCGAGCGAAGGCGAGAAGGTCGTCGGACTCGCGCCCGGCGGAATCATCACCTCCACCTCGGCGAGGGGGCCCGCGATGCGCTCGACCAGCCAGGCCTGGGGCAGCACCGACACGGCCAGGACCGGGCGGACGGTGTCGTCGCCGAGTCCGCTGCCCGTCCGTCCGCCGGCCTCGCCGCGGTCGCCGCACCCCACCGCCGCAGCCAGCAGCAGGGCGATGCGGAGCGCGGCCGCGGGGCGCTCGAACGGGTGCGGCCGCGTCCGACCGCGCGGGTCCCGACACACCGTCTCGGGCGACGCACCCGAAGGGCGCGGTCGGGGGAGCTCCCCACGCAGGGCGGTCGGCCGAGCGATCACGTGCCCGAAGCGGGTTTCCTGTTCCACGGGTTCGCCTGCATTCGGACGCGTCTTCGGGCCGGTGGCAGCGTTCCGCTCCCTGCGGCCTTGCGGAACCGTTGCCTCGGGGGCGCTCCTTGCCAGCGGCCCGAAGCCACGCCCTCGGGGCGCCCGGAGCCGTGAGAGCGGCCCATCGAGAGTGACGCCGAACTTCTGGCACCGGACACTAGCGCGGCACGCGCCCTTCAGAACACGCCCAGCATGCGTGCGGCGAGTGCGGTCACGGCCACCCCGAGCACCGCCCGCACGATCCGCTCCCCGCCGGCCAGGGTGAGCCGCGCCCCGGCCGCTCCGCCCACCGCGAAGCCCCCCGCCAACGCCAGCGCGGGGATCCATCGCACCTGTTGCTCCCAGACGAAGATCGGTACGGCCAACAGGGTGTAGACCGCGATGACCGTCACCTTGATCACCTGGGCCCGCACCAGATCGTGGCCCTGTGCCACGAGGGCGAGTCCGAGGGGGATGCCGACGCCGGCCTGGAAGGCGCCGCCGTAGAGACCGATGGCGAAGAAGAGCGCGTTCCGGGTGCGGGCTCCGAGCGGTCGTTTCGGACGGTCGGCGCGCGGTGGGCGCAGCGTCGGAACCAGCAGCGCCAGCATCAGCAGTCCGTAGATGCGCTCGAACGTTTCGTCGGCGATCCGCGAGACGGCGACGGCGCCGATCAGGGTGCCCACACAGGTGGGCGCCAGCACCGGCCAGGCCGCATCGAGGCCCGAGAGTCCGCGGGCCCGGAAGCGCCAGGTCGCCACCAGGCTCTGCACCAGGACCCCGATCCGGTTGGTGCCGTTCGCCACGGTCCCGGGCAGGCCGAGGAGCACGAGCGCAGGCAGGGTGAGCAGCGAGCCTGCGCCGGCGAGGGTGTTCACGATTCCCGCGACGAGGCCGGCGACGAAGAGCAGGAGTGCCTCGGGTGCGGTCACGGGCCGAGTGTACCGATCTGCGGACGGGGAGCGGCCAGGCTCACCCGTCGGGAGCTCGTCTTCCGTCGACCGCGCCCGCGGGCCACGCGCTGCGTTGCGCCCACCGCGCCGTGGACGGGCGTCGAATCGGTCGTGGGTCGAGCGCGTGGCCCGGAGCCGGGCCGTCGAGGCGCGCGGTCGCAGGGAGAGGTGAAGTCCCGACCCGGGACCGTAGACTCCCGGCATGTCGCCCCAGCCCTACGGCACCTGGTCGGCGCCGCTCTCGGCGGGCGATCTCGCGGCCGGCAGCATCCGCATCGCGACCCTCGCCATCGATCGCGGCGTCCTCCACTGGGTCGAGCGACGACCCGACGAGGGCGGGCGTCAGCGCCTGTGCGTGGCCGGTCCGGCGGGTCCGCCGCGGGATCTCTCGCCGCCCGATCACGATGTCCGCTCCCGCGTCCACGAATACGGAGGCGGAGAGTTCGCGGTCCGGGCCGGGCGCTGTGTCTGGGTGGACGATGCGAGCGGCGGGCTCTTCGAGGCCGTCGGGGACGGGGCGCCCCGCGCCTGGTTCCGCGGCACGCCCGGACACCGCCATGCCGACCTCGCGATCTCTCCGGACGGCCGCTGGGTGGTCGCGGTCGAAGAGGTGCTGAGCCCACCCGACGAGCCGCTGAACCGTCTCGTCGCGATTCCGATCGCGGGAGGCGAGTCCAGGGTGGTCGACGCCAGCGCCGACTTCGTGGCGTCGCCCTGCTTTGCACCCGATGGGCGCCGCCTCGCCTATCTGGCCTGGAACCATCCCTGCATGCCGTGGGACGGCACCGAGCTTCGCGAGACCGGGTTCGGTCCGGAGGGCCCGCGGGGCGCTCCGCGTCGCGTGGCGGGCAGCGAGCGGGAATCGATCTGCCAGCCCTCGTACGCCCCCGACGGCCGACTGGTCTTCGTGAGCGATCGAAGCGGCTACTGGAATCTCTGGGTCCGGGGCGACTCCGGGGCGATCCCGCTCGCGCGGTGCGAGGCCGAGGTCGGGCGGCCCCTCTGGGCCCTCGGGCAATCGACGTACGGATTCCTCGACGAGCACACCCTGGTCGCCTGCTTCCGCGAGCGGTGCGTGGATCGGGTGGGGCGGATCGATCTCGGGACGGGCAGGGTCGAGACGCTCGAGCTGCCCTGGACGGCAGTGGGCGCCCTGGTGGCCGAGGCGGGAGAGGTCGGGCTCGTGGCGTCGAGCCCGAGCACCCCGGCGAGTGTGTTCCGATTCCGGCCGGCGGAACGCCGGCTCGCGCTCGTTCGCGCGAGCACCTCGCTCGGGTTCGACGACGGCTTCCTGTCGCGCCCCGAGGCGATCGAGGTGGAGCGGGACGGGGCCCGGGTGCACGCCTTCTTCCACCCGCCGGCGCACCCGCAGGCCGAGCCGCCCGACGGCGAGCGGCCACCGCTGATCGTCTTCGTCCACGGGGGACCGACGGGTGCCAGCGAGCTCGCGCTCGACCTGGGGATCCTCTTCTGGACGCAGCGCGGCTTCGCCGTCGCCGACGTCAACTACGGCGGGAGCACGGGCTTCGGACGGGCCTATCGGGAACGTCTCGACGGTGCCTGGGGTGTGGTCGACGTAGACGACTGCATCGCCGTCGCCCGCAGCCTGTCGCAGGAGGGACGGGTCGATCCGGAACGACTCGCGATCCGGGGCGGGAGCGCGGGCGGATTCACCGTGCTGTCGGCGCTCACCTTCCGCGACGTCTTCCACGCGGGCATCAGTCGCTACGGCATCGCCGATCTCGAGCTCCTCGAGCACGAGACCCACAAGTTCGAGGCACGCTACCTGCACCGACTGATCGGTCCGTATCCCGCGGCGAGAGAGCGCTACCGGGCGCGGAGCCCGATCCACCACGTGGAGCGCCTCGCCACGCCGGTCCTCCTGCTCCAGGGGACCGACGACCCCGTCGTCCCGATGAGCCAGGCGGACGCGATGTCCGACGCGCTCGCCCGCCGCTCCGTTCCGCACGCGTACCTGCGCTTCGAGGGCGAGGGGCACGGCTTCCGTCGCGCCGAGACGCTGGTGCGCGCGTTCGAGGCCGAGCTCTGGTTCCACGCGCGCACGTTCGGCTTCGACGCGGCCGTACCGGAGCCGGGAGACGAGTGGGTCCGGTAGCCGAGGCCGCCGAGTCCCTGTGGTAGGATCCGCGCGATGTCCGAGCCGAGCGGCACAGGCGACCCCGACAGCGCGCGTCGATCGGACGGCCATGGCGTTCCCTCCGATCTCATCGACGTCCGTCCCGACGAACGCTTCGACGAAGCGCGCGTGGCCGCCTTCCTGCGAGACAAACTGCCCGGAGGCGAGCGCCCGCTGACGGTGCGTCAGTTCGGCGGTGGGCATGCCAACCTCACCTATCTGCTGCGCTACGGGAGCGAGGCGGATGGCGGCGGTGAGGTCGAGGAGTACGTGCTGCGGCGCCCTCCGCTCGGCCCCGTCGCGCCGGGATCCCACGATATGCGCCGCGAGTACCGGGCCCTCTCGAAGCTCTGGCAGGGCTTCCCGCTCGCGCCCCGCGCGTTCGTCTTCTGCGAGGACGAGTCGCTGATCGGGGCGCCCTTCTTCGTGATGGAGCGCCGCCACGGGGTCGTCGTACGAGGCAGCGTTCCGCCCGTCTTCGGCGGGGGCGAAGATCGGGTGGCGAACCGGAAGCTCTCGGAGGTGGTGATCGACACGCTGGCCGAGTTCCACGCCGTGGATCCGGAGGCGGTGGGGCTGGCCGAGATCGGTCGCCCGCAGGGCTTCCTGGAACGTCAGGTCCGCGGCTGGGCCGAGCGCTACGAGCGTGCCCGGATCGGCGAGCTCGCGGTCGCGGAAGAGGTCCGCGGCTGGCTCCTCGAGCATCTGCCCGAGTCGCCGCCCCACACGCTGCTGCACAACGACTGGCGTCTCGACAACATGGCGGTGGCGGCCGGCGATCCGGGTCGCTGCGTGGCCGTGTACGACTGGGACATGTGCACGCTCGGGGATCCGCTCGCCGATCTCGGCACGGTGCTCTCGGTCTGGAACGACTCCGAGGAGAAGGTGCCGGGTCTGAGCTCGATGCCCACCACCGTGCCGGGCTTCCTGCGCCGGTCGGAGGCGATCGCGCGCTACGCCGAGGAGAGCGGTCGCGATC
>CAYYUT010000058.1:0-10868 GCA_964474935.1 uncultured Spirochaetales bacterium | reverse complement strand
CGTCCTCGGCGCGCATGTGCGCGGCCAGCAGGGCATCCACGAACGCCTGCCCGAGCTCGACCTCCGTAGCGAGCTCGGCGAGCTTGAACTGGGTGTTCTGGAACTCGCCGATCGCCTGTCCGAAGGCGCGCCGCTCGCGAACGTATGCGACCGTATCGTCGAGCGATCGACGACAGGAGGCGACCGAGCCCACCGCGATCGACAGACGCTCCTGCTGGAGCTGCTCCATCAACATGTAGAAGCCACGGCCTTCCTCGCCGAGGACATTCGCTGCGGGCACCCGGCAGTCCTCGAAGAAGATCTCGCTCGTGTCCTGGCCGCGAAGGCCGAGCTTGTCGAGCTTCCGGCCTCGCACGAAGCCGGGCGTGTCCGCCTCGACCAGGATCAGGCTGATGCCCCGGTGCGGCGGATCGGCGTCGGGGTCGGTCTTGGCGACCACCACGAAGAGATCGCCGATCTGTCCGTTGGAGATGAAGGTCTTGGCGCCCGACAGGACGTAGTGGTCCCCGTCGCGCACCGCTCGGGTCTGGATCCCGGCGAGGTCCGAGCCCGCGCCGGGCTCGGTCATGCAGATCCCGAGCAGGATCTCGCCCGAGATACAGCCGGGCAGGTATTTCTGCTTCTGCTCGTCCGATCCGTAGTGCACGAGGTACGGCATGCAGATGTCCGAGTGGAGCGAGATCATCATCGCGTGGGCGCGCAGTCGCGCCATCTCCTCGGTGATGATGGCGTCGTAGATGTAGCCGCCGTCCGCCCCGCCGTACTCGCTCGGGGCGTTGGCCCCGAGAAATCCGTTCTCGCCGGCCCGGCGCCAGGTCTCGCGGTCGCTCATCCCGCGCTCGTTCCACTCGGGGATGCGCGGAGCGATCTCGGCCTCGGCAAAGCGCCGGAACTGGTCTCGGAAGAGCTCGTGCTCCTCGTCGAAGATGGTTCGTCGCATGTTCGGCGTCCTTCCGCGGCCGAGGGTGACACGCCCCGGTCGACCCCGCTATGGAGGCCCGGCCACCCGACGCGTGCCCCCGGTGGCCGCTCGGACTTCGGACCTCGGACTTCGGACTTCAGGGGAAGCTGCGCTCTTCCGTTACTGGGTTGCGGGTAGTCCGGAGAGGTCGATGCTGCTGATCCCGCTGGGAGACGAGTCACGCGAGGTCCGTCGTCAGCCCTGGCTGACGTACCTCTTCGTCGCGCTCTGTCTCGTGGTTTTCCACCAGTCCAGTCGCATGGATGCCGCCCTCGTCGCGCAGGGCGAGGAGCGTCTGGCCGAGGCCTGGGATTTCTTCGTCCAGCGTCCGTGGGTGGAGGTGGCGCCCGACGTGGCCCAGCTCCTCGGGGAGGACGACGTCGAACGGGTGAAGGGCGTCCATCTCCAGGAGGAGAGCGCCTACTCGAGCGTCGGCGTCCCCGAGTTCGTGCTCGACCACGATCAGCTCGAGTTCGATCGCAAGATCGACGCGGCCTTCGAGGTCTTCGCCAGTCACCCCCACTATCGCTGGGGCTTCGATCCGGCGGAACCCGTCTCGCTGACGATCCTGAGCCATCCCTTCCTGCACGCCGGGTGGATCCATCTGGTCGTGAACCTGGTCCTGATCCTCCTGGTCGGACTTCTCCTCGAGGACGCCTGGGGCCTGGCGCTGTTCGGTGCGCTCCTGATCGGCTCGGCCCTCGCCGGCGGCCTCGCCTACATGTCGGCCGAGGGGCCGGGAGCCCCGCCCCTGATCGGTGCCGCGGGGATCGCGTCGGGGCTGCTCGGAGCGTATCTGGTGCGCTTCGCGACGGCGCGAATGCGCTTCGCCTACTTCGTGCCTCCCTTCATCACGGGACAGCTGACGGCGACCGCCTGGTTGCTGGTTCCATTCGCCGCCGCCCTCCTGGGTCTCGTCGAATGGCAGGGCGAGGAAAGCGAGTTCGCGAACGGCACCACCGCCTACAGCGCCCACCTCGGTGGACTGGCCTTCGGCTTCGGCTTCGGACTCTTCATGCGGGCGGGCCGGATCGCCGAGCGTTTCGTCGACCCTCGCCTCGAGCGCCGCTCGTCGGTCGCCTCGAACCCCACGATCGACGAGGCGCTCGAGCTCGCGCACGCGAACCAGCCCGAGCAGGCCTTCGAGCTGCTGGCCGCGGAGGTGCGCGACCGGCCGGCCAACCTCGATGCATGCCTGGCGTTGTGGGATGTGGCCTCGGCGTGCGGACGCGCCGCGGAGGCCAGCGAAGCCGTCGTGCGGGTGTTGCGACACGAAATCCGCTCGAGTCAGGCCGGCCTGGTGGTCCAGCACTGGCAGGAGCTCGCCACCCGTACCGACTCGTTCGAGATGGAGGCCTCGCTCGTCGTCCACATCGCGGACGTGCTGGCTGCCGAGGAGAAGCCGGAGCTCGCCACCGATGCGCTGCGTCGCGTTCTCGACGGGCGACACGGGGCGGTGAGCCCCTCGGTCGCCGTTCGCATCGCGCGCGCGGCGCGTCACCTGGATCCCGCGATGGCGAGCGAGGCGGCGGCCATCGCCCTCGACTCGGACGGTCTCGACCCCGCCGATCTCGCCGAGCTCGAAGCCCTGGTGCACGAGATGGAGCCGGGCCGGGCGGCGGGGGCGTCGACCCCGTCACCCGCCGCGCCCGATCCTCCGCCCGAGCGGTCGGCCTTCGATTTCGACACCGAGGCGGATCTGTCCGATCCCAACGATCGCACCCTGCCTCCGGGCGACGGTCCGGCGCTCGATCTCGAGTCCGCCCCCGCGCGCCCGACGAGCGGCTCCGATGGGCTGGACGACATCTTCGATCCCCACGCCACCACCCCCGAGGCGCTCGCGGACAGGTCGTCGCTGGACGACACCGCGCTGGACGCGACGTCGGCGAACGGTCCCGGCGCCGCCGATGCGGGTCCCGAGGAGTGGCTCCGCGACGTCGATCCCGGGTCTTCCGAACCCGAGCCGCCGTCCATCGACGCGCCCTTCTACGTGCGCCGCAGCCTCCAGGTGGCGGGCGCGGTGCCCATCGCGATCGGCGACGGTTCGATGACGCTCGACGTCGAGGGCCGCGGCAAGCAGCCGCTCGAGCTGAGCCGCATCGAGGCCGTGGCGGTCGGAGGCGTCCGGGGGCTCCAGGCGAAGCCGGTGGTGGTCGTCGACCTGATCCTCAACTGGCTCGCGCTCGGTGGCGAGCCGCTCGAGGTGCTCCGGCTGCGGAGCGATCGCTTCGACCCGCGGCGACTGGCCGAGGCGGCTTCGCCCGTCGACGCCCTGCGCGCCCTGCTCGGCCTGATCCTCTCCGGGTCGCACGCCACGGAGCTCCCGGATCGCGACGCCGCGCTCGGCGACCCCTTCCGGTTCTTCGCGAGCCTCGCCGACTACGAGCGCGAGGTCCTGAACGTCGAAGGCGAGCCGTGCGCGGCGGACGCTCCGCGCGATCTGGCGGCCGGGCCCGACCGCGAGATCACGAAGTAGCGGTTGCTGCAGCCGTCCGGCCCATCGGCGTCGAAGCGGGCCACCAGCCCGAGCCCCGTCGCCTCGATCCAGTCGAGACACTCCGCTTCGTCGGCGTGGTGCGCGTAGCGCAGCCCCGCGCCGTTGTTCCAGTCGAGCAGACGATCTCCGGACTCGAGCCGGGCCGGATCGAGGTCGAAGCCGGCGCGCCGAGCCCGGCTCCAGGCGAGTTCGCGCGGGCCAGTGCCCGGGTCGAGATGCCAGGCGGTGAAGATCAGCGCTCCGTCGGCTCGGAGCCAGCGCGAGCAGCGATCGAGCAGACCGGCGCGTCTCGCGCGCCCCGGCACGTGGTGCATCACGCCGAACAGGACCACCGCATCGAAGCCTTCGCGCTCGGGAAGCCGGTCGCCGGCCGGCGCGAGCAGGTCGCGATGCCACAGCTGCGCATCGAGCCCGGCCGGAAAGGCCTCGCGGGCGATGGCGAGGAGCCCGCGGCTCGCATCGATCCCGCGGTAGACCAGCCCCTCCGGCCGGATCCGTTCCGCCAGAAACCGTGCGAGTCGGGCGTTGCCGCAGCCCACGTCCAGCACCCGGTGGCGCACCCCGGTGCGGGGCCGGAGCCAGGGGAGGCAGCGCTCCCACCCCGGCCAGGCGTGCTGGCGACGTCGGTCCCAGGCCTCCGCCTGCTTCTCGTAGAAACGGGCGTTGATGGCGGCGAGGGCGGCGGCGGTGGCGGCGTCCATGGACGACCCTCGGGTGGCATCGATTATCCTGGCTGGGATGCCGACGAGCTCCGCATGAGACGATCCCCTTCGGAACCCGACGTCCAGGCGTCGATGGCTGGCGATTCGCGGGCCGGCGCGTCCCAGACGCCGGCGCGCGCCGAGGCCGGCGATCCGGTCGCGATCCCCGAATCCGTGCTGCGATCGATCCTCTCCGAGGTGGCGTCGGCACCCGCCTGGCGACCCGAGACGCTCGACACCATCCTGCGTCGGCACCCCAAGACGCGGCGCGGATTCTACTCGAAGACCGAGCTGCTCGCGGGCTACCGCGCGCTGGCGCCCGGATCGACGGGCCTGCTCGACGAGCGACGTCTGCTCGATCGACTGAGACGCAAGCCCATTCGGACGGCCAGCGGCGTCGCGCCCCTCACCGTGCTGACCCGGCCGCATCCCTGTCCGGGGCGCTGCATCTTCTGCCCGAACGACGTGCGGATGCCGAAGAGCTACATCGCGAGCGAGCCCGGAGCGCAGCGCGCCGAGTCCCACCGATTCGACCCCTATCGCCAGACCTGGAGCCGGCTCCACGCCTTCCGGCAGATGGGGCACGACGTCGACAAGGTCGAGCTGATCGTGCTCGGGGGCACCTGGTCGCACTATCCCGAGGCCTATCAGGTGTGGTTCGTCGAGCGCTGTCTCGCGGCGATGAGCGACTTCGGGGCGGGCATCGACGCGCGGGGCGAGCATACGCCGACGTTGCCGGAGTTCCGCGACGCCCGGCTCGAGCCCGACCGGGGCGATGGCGGCCGCCGCTACAACCGGAGCGTGTCGGCGCTGCTCGCCCAGGGCGCGCCCACGACCCTCCGACGCCCCGATGCGCGCGCGGCCTGGCGGGCGCTCGAGACGGCGCAGCATCGCAACGAGGCGGCGGCCGTGCGGGTCGTCGGCCTGGTGGTCGAGACGCGGCCGGATGCGGTCGACGAGGCCGAGGTGCATCGGCTGCGACGACTGGGTGTGACCAAGGTGCAGCTCGGCATCCAGAGTCTCTCGGATCGGGTGCTGCGGCTGAACCGACGGGGCCACGACGTCGACGCGTCGCGTCGCGCGGCCCGCCGGCTGCGGCGCGCCGGCTTCAAGCTCCACCTCCACTGGATGCCGAACCTGCTCGGCGCCACGCCGGAGAGCGATCGCGACGACTTCGACCTGCTCTGCACCGATCCAGCCCTGCGGCCGGACGAGCTCAAGATCTATCCCTGCAGCCTGATCGCGGACACCGAGCTCGTCGATCACCATCGGACCGGACGCTGGCAGCCGTACGCCCCGGAACGGCTGGCCCGACTGCTCGCCGACTGTCTCGAGCGGGCGCCGCGCACGATGCGACTGACGCGCGTGATCCGCGACATCCCGTCGAACGAGATCCTCGCCGGCAACCGCTTCACGAATCTGCGCGAGGTGGCCGAACGCGAGCTCGCCGCCCGCGGTGGCCGCGCGGTGGAGATCCGGGCGCGCGAGATCCGGCGGGCCCCAGTGGAGCCGAGCGCCCTGTTGCTGCGCGCCAGCCGCCATGCCACCGACGTCGGCGAGGAGTGGTTCCTCGAGCTGGTCGATCGCCACGATCGCCTGGCCGGCTTCCTGCGGCTCCTGCTCCCGGCCGGGCCGCCGCCCTTCGCCGAGCTCGAGTCGGCGGCGCTCGTCCGCGAGCTTCACGTCTACGGCCCGGCGCTCGCACTGGGAGAGCGCCGGGACGGAAGCGCCCAGCACCGGGGGGCGGGCCCCCCGCAAGTTGCGGCGGCCGTCGAGCGGGCGGCGGCCGCGGGCTACGCGCGCCGGTCGGGGGTCTCGGCCAGCGGGCCCCGGCCCTACTACCGCAGGCTGGGCTTCGAGGACGGTCGTCTCTACCAGCACCGGTCGCTCGCGGCGACTCAGGCCGCGCAGCAGTAGTCGGAGCCTTCGCGGTATCCCACCCCCGCGAGATGGGCCCGGATCTCGCTCCGCGCCGCTGGCCCCGCGACCGAGACCAGCAGGGGCAGACCACCGGGCGGAGGCAGATCGCTCGGCGCGACCACCGGAGCGCCGTGGATGCGTTGTCCGAGCCTTCCGGGATGCAGCTCGACGATTCGCTCCGGCCGCTTGCCGTGCGCCGCGAGCGCGCGCCGGAGCGTACGCCCCGTGCGACCGAAGCCCCAGAGCAGGTAGCCCGGACCGCCGGCCAGGAAGCCCCGCGCCAGGAACTCGGCCTTGCAGGCCACGAAGCGTGCGATCGCGTAGCTCGCACCCGTCTGGCTGAGACGATCCGGGGCGTGTCGCCAGGCGAGCAGGCGACGCGGGACGACGCCGAGCCGTCGGCCCGACGCCAGGCAGCGCAGCACCAGGTCGTAGTCCTCGGGCCAGCCCCGATCGCGATAGCCGAGCTTGTCGAGCACCGGGCGTCGGATCACGAGGCTCGGGTGCGCGATGGGACACTCGACGAACGCCTCGCGCGCCACGTCGTCGGCGTCTCGGATTCCGTTCAGCCAGCGCTCGTAGCTCCGCAGCCCGTCGCCGAGCGCGGAGCGCGGGAACAGGCGGACGTGCGAGCCGATGCCGGCGAGGCCCGGGCGGGTGTCGAGGGCCGAGGCCTGGAGGGCGAGGCGGTCGCGGTGCATGAGATCGTCGGCGTCCATCCGCGCCACCAGCGGGGCACGGCAGACGGCGAGGCCTCGGGCGAGGGCCGGGACGATGCCACGAGGCGCCTGGCGCACGACCCGGAAACGCGGATCGCGTCGGGCCCGACGCGTCGCGATCTCGTCGGACCCGTCCGTGGATCCATCGTCCACCACGATGCACTCGAACGCCGGCTCGGTCTGGCGGGCCACGCTCCGAAGCGCCGCGTCGAGCGTCGCCGCGCCGTTGCGGACCGGCATCAGCACCGAGACCCGCGGCGTCTGGCTCGGGAGCGTGCTCATTCCAGGAAGAAGGGGCTCGACCAGGCCACCGCCCCGTCGCGCTGGACCACCCGGACGTACAGGTACTCGCCGGACCGGAGCCCCTCGAGACCGACGCGGAGCCCGACGTCGCGACGCTCGTTGGTGTCGACCGAGCGCTCGACCGCGCCGCTCCGGACCAGATCGATCCGCTCCAGGGTGTCGACCGCCGTCACCTCGACGGTGAGCTCGGCGCGTCCGTCGGCGGGCGCTGCCAGCACGCTCCCCATCGGGGCGCCCTCGAATCGCACGTCGAGACCGATGCGGGGTCCGCTCGTGGCGTAGACACGGCGGGCGCGGAGCGCCTCGAGGATCCCGTCGCGCGTGAGTGACTCGCTGAAGATCGCGGCCACCCCACCGAAGGGCGACGCGATGTGGGCGAGCCCTGGATGCCCGTCGTGGCTGTCGCCGCTGCCCACGAATCCGAGCCGGTGGCCGGCATCGAGCACGTCCCGTACGAAGTTGCCCTCGAGCGGTCGACCGATCAGGCCCGGCGAATCGAGGGCTTCGCTGCTCCCGTGCACCGAGCTCACCTCGGTGAGTGGCTCGAGCTCGGGATCGGGCGGATAGGCCCAGTTGGTCGGGACGGGCGCGCCGGCCGAGTGGTGGGCGAAGGTCATGGCCCGCTGGCCGCGGAGCGCCTCCCAGAGCTCGTCGGGGGTGTCGGTCGCCGGATCGAGGCAGCTGATGAGCTCGCCTTCCGCGTCGAAGTAGAGCACGTGGCGGTGTCCGTGCAGCCAGTTGGTCCATTCGTAGCCGAGCAGGGTGACGAAGCGCTCCGGGGCGTGGAAGCGCCGCGCTTGGGCGACGATGTCGGCCCACAGGTCGGGACGCGCGTCGAGGAAGGGGATGCCCCAGTGATCGTGATCGGTGAGGGCCGCGACGTCGAGTCCGGCCACGTCGCGCGCGTAGCGGTAGTAGTCCTCGGGTAGACCGGTGCCGTCGGAGTAGCTCGAATGGCCGTGCAGGTCGGCCCAGAGCACCCGGGCGCGGTCGCCGGCGATCCGGAGCGGATTGCTCTCGGCGCGGAGCACGTCGATCTCGGGCGGTACGCCCGTGGCGTCGGGCCGACCCCCATGGGCCTCGGCTCGGAGCCGGACGATTCCCGTCTCGGCGGCCGTCAGTGCGACGCGGACCGAGCCCTGATCCGCCGCGTCGATCGCGACCCGGTCCGGCAGCCCGAGACCCGCGGGCGGATCGACGAAGCGGAGCTCGCCCACCCAGGGTGCGCCGGCATTCCCGACCGGGTCGAGCAGGGCCGCGACCAGCGACACGGAGTCGCCCGGACGGGCCGTGCTCGGCAGGGTCAGGACGAGCTGGGTGGCGCGGACGGCGCGCACGTCGATCGCGGGGGAGTCGGTCAGGAACTGCCGCACCCCGTCTCCGTCGCCGTCCACCGCGAACCAGAACCGCGAGTCGCGTTCCGCGAAGCGATCGGCGCGGGCGCCGACCGCGCCCGCGCCGTAGTCGATCAGGATGCGCTCGCCCGCCCGGAGCGCACGTCCCCCGATCTCGATCCCGAGCAGTCCCTCGTCGACGGCGCCGACCGCGAGCGTCACGCCATCGGCCTGGCCCTCGACCCGGGTGAAGCCCGGGCCCGAAGGGTCGAACGTCTGGGGAGCGCTCCAACCCCAGAACGGGGGGACCTGGAAGAAGAGCCAGCCCCCGACCGCGATGCCGTCGGGGCCCGCTTCGTAGGCGAAGCGCCAGCGTCCCGTCTCGGAGACGCTTGCATGACGCGTCGTCGCGCTGCCCTCGAGCCAGACGCGTCCCCCTCCATCCGAGGGATGTCGCACGGCCGCGAGATCGGCGCGCAGCGAGGCCACCAGGTCCGGATGACCGCCGGGAGGACGCTCGCGCGGATCGTCGCCCTCGCTCGCCGGGGTGTCGGCGAGGGGTGCGTCCGCGCCCGGCGGCGCGTCGGTCGGATCGGATTCGACGACCGGATCGGCGCCACAGCTCGAGAGCGCGACGACGAGCACCACGGCGGCGAGACGCGTCGCAGCGCACCGGGGGTGCTGGGACGGTCGTTGCGGCCCCGAGCCGGTCAGCGTCCGGGGCTCCACGCCGCCTGCCGGTGTTCCTCGAGACGTGGCTCCATCCAATCGAGCCAGCTGCAGATCTCGGGACGGGTGCGGCGGGGATCGATCAGATCGTGGACGCCGAACGCCTCGGCGCGCGCGAAGGGGTCGCGCCGCGCGGCGAGCGACTCTTCGAGCTCGCGCCGGCGGGCCTCGGGGTCGGCGGCGGCCTCGATCTCGCGCCGGAAGGCCACCGCCACGCCGCCTTCCACCGGCAGGGCGCCCGACTCGGCGGAGGGCCAGGCGAGCACGCGCGCGCCGGGAGCGAAGTGGGCCGCGGCCGCCACCCCGAACGCCTTGCGGATCTGGATCGAGAGCCAGGGGATGGTGGAACGCATCACGGCGAGCATGGCCTCCATGCCGTCTCGGATGGTGCCTTCGCGCTCGGCCGATTCACCGAGCATGAATCCGGGCTCGTCGACCAGCGCCACCACCGGCAGATGGAACTGCTCGCAGAGCTCGACCAGTCTCCGTACCTTGCGAGCGCCGGCGCTGGTCATGGCGCCCGCGTAGAAGCGCCCGTCGTTCGCCCAGATTCCGATCGGGCGCCCCTCCATCCGGGCGAGGCCGACCACCTGCCCGCGCCCGTACGCGTGTCCCCATTCGAAGAAGGAGTCGTGGTCGACGATGCGGGTGACGACGGTCCGGACGTCGAAGGCGCGCCGCCGATCGCGGGGGACGATCTCGAGCAGGGGCTCGTCGCACCGGTCGCGGGGATCGTCGCACTCCGCTCGCGGCGGGAGCTCGCCGGTGTGACGCGGCAGGTAGCCGAGGAAGCGCCGCACGAGGGCGAGGGCCTCGGCCTCGCTCGGGGCCGCGAGATCGACGACTCCGCTTCGCAGGTGGACGTCGGCGCCGCCGAGCTCCTCCTTCCCGGGGCGGCGACCGAGCGCGCGCTCCACGAGGGCCGGACCGGCCACCATCACCTGGGACGTGCCCCGCACCATCACCGCGAGATGCGACGCGGCGAGGCGGGCGGCCGGGAAGCCCGCCACCGGCCCGAGCGCGGCCGACACCACCGGCACCCGCTCGAGCACGCGCGCGATCGACTCGAAGCGGTGCGGGGTGAAGACGGGGTCGCCGGCGGGGGGGGCGCGGGGGGGGGCGCGGGGGGGGCGGGCGGGGGCGCCCGCGCGGGGGGGGGCGGCGGCGGGCGCGCCGCGGGGGCGCGCGCCCGTGACACTGCCGCCGCCGCCCTCGAGGAGCCGGACGAGCGGCATGCGCAGCTCGAGCGCGAGCTGCTCCGCGTAGACGCTCTTGCGGAGCCCGGAAGGAGAAGGCGAGCCGCCCCGCTGGGTGAAGTCCTCGCCGCCGACCACGCAGGGCCGGCCGGCGATGGCGCCCACGCCGAGCACGTAGTTGGCCGCGACGAAGCGTTCGAGGCCACCGTCCTCGCCGCGCTCGGAGTGTCCCGCGATCGAACCCTGTTCCCGGAAGCTCGCCGCATCGACGAGCTCGGCCACGCGCTCGCGCACCGTTCCGCGTCCGAGCCCGTGCTGACGGGCGACGGCCTCTTCGCCACCGTGCTCGGCAGCCGCCGAGCGCCGCGCCTCGATGCCTTCGATCTCGGGCTTCCAGCTCACGCCATAGCCCGGGGGGTCGTGTCGGGGCGCGGCCGGGACGACTGGTTCGCGCGATCCCCGTGGCTCCGGCGGTCGCAGCGGTGACGGCGGTGGCAGCGATTCGACC
>CAYYUT010000057.1:0-10901 GCA_964474935.1 uncultured Spirochaetales bacterium | reverse complement strand
CTTGGCCTTCACCACGACCCGCTTCACCCGGAGCGGCTCCTCCTCCCCGGAGGTGGCGGCCGCGTCGGCCTCGGACCCCGCCGGGCGGGGACGGTCGTCTTCCGAGGCGTCTGTCGCGCATTCGGACGGCATGCCGGCGAACACCGGTCGTCGCAGCGCCGACGGCCGGGCGGCGTCCGCCGGCGCGGGCCCCGTGGCGGTGGACAGTCCGAATACCATGAGGAGCCCGGCCAGCACGATCGCCTCCCGATCCGTGCCGACAGCATCCGGCCGACGCCCCGCGAGCGCAATGGCCGGGGCCACCCGGCGCCGGCCCGCGGTACGACGGAGCCACGGTGGGTCTCACCGACGCCGGGTCCCTGGTCGCCACCCGCCGCTCGACAGCGCTCCCGGATCAACAGTCGTCGCGAATGTGGACGCAGCGTCCATCGGCGCAGCGCTTCGTGATCGGATCGTCCGGGAACTCGCAGATTCCGCCTGGCTTGCAGATGTGGAGACACGGGTCGCAGTGCGCGCAATCGTCGGTGCAGGGATAAGGATCGCCCGTGAGGAAGGTGCGGCAGCTTCCGTCCGGGCAGCGCACCCGACTCTGGTTGTGCCGACAGACACCGTCTCGGCAGACCTGGCTGCAAGAATCGCAGGCCGGCGTGCAGGCCTCGCAGCTGTCGGCGGCGGCTCGACAGCTGCCGTCCGGGCAGCGCTGGTGCCCGACCGGCGACGGGGCGCAGCGCCCGCTCCCGCGATCGCACGGGGCCTCGCACAGGTCGCACTCCTCGGTGCACATGCACTCGTCCAGCGAGTGGACGCAGCGGTGCGGGGCCGCCGACGTCACCGGACACTCGAACATCGCGGTGATCTCGCAGGTCTTCGTCCCCGGGTGGCAGTACTCGGTGCATTCGATGCAGTCGGCGTCGCCCTGGCACTCGGGCTCGCAGCCGAGGCCGGGGGCCAGCGCGACGGCCAGGAGTACGAGGCCGAGGCTGTGGCGGATCGGGAGGAGACGCTTCGGCATGACTCAGAACTCCGTGTCGCCGTCGGTGCACTCGCCGTCGGCGTTCACCTGACAGCAATCGTCGCCCGGGATGCAGCGTCCGTCGTCGCACCGCTTCAGGTGGGGCTGACTGAACTCGATGCAGTAGTCGTTCTCGAAGCAGATCTCGGTGCAGGGGTCGCAGGGCGGATCGCAGCCGTTCGGGAAGCACATCGAGGGATCGTTCTCGTGGACGCAGGTGCCGTCGGGACAGACCTCGAGGTAGTCGTCGTTCCAGTTGTCGACGCATTCCCCGTTGCCGCAGCTCTCGTCGCAGTCGCACAGCCAGTTGCCGAAGCCGTCGGTGCAGTCGTCGCCCGAGGCGCAGCGCAGGGTCTCGTGGATGCACTCACCGTTGGGGCAGACGCGTCGGTTCGTCGGCCGGCACGTGCCGTCGACCTGGGTGAACTCGGTGCACTCGTCGCAGACGCCCGGGAGGGCGCAGTCGAAGATGCCCGGGACGCAGGCGCCCTCCATGTCGGGGTGGACGTCGTAGGAGTCGTCCGAGTCGCACCGCACGCGGCCGTTCGGAGTGCACGTCGCGTCGCCGCCTCGCACCACGCACGACTCGGTGCAGGTGTCGCAATCGGCCTCGTCGCAGGGATCGCCGCAGCCCGGTCCGAGCCCCAGGAACGCCAGCGCGAGCACTCCGACCAGGAGCGCGCGCGACATCGAATCGTCGATCCGGGCTTCCCGGACTCGCCGGGCTCGTCGCCATCGTGTCGCCAACGCCATGGCACCTCCGCCGTGGCGTTTCACACTATGGTGTCGGTTTGGTTACCTGCAACGGGAAGGGCCGTCGATCGCAACTTTGCTCCCGACGAAGGCGGTCACTCCCGGACGCCCCTCGGCACGACCCGCCGGGGCCCGACGGATTCCGACGATTCCGCACATGGCGGCTGGCCCGACGGATTGAATGTCGGTCGCGCGCGGCCCAGGCGAGACGATCGCCGGGGGCCGCGCGCGCGGCGGAGCCGGCCCGGGGGCCTTTGCTAGGCGGTGGGACGCCCCGGGCGGCGGCCGCGACCGGTCCGGCTCGAGCGCCGGCGTCGCCGCGGGCGCTCTCCGCCCCGCTCGTCGACGGGGCGGCGGCGGGTCGGTCGGGGGCGGCGTTCGTCGCGCGGCGCCGTCTCCACGGCCGGCCCCGTGCCGAACTTCGCGGGAGTCGCGCGCCGATCGATCCGCTGGCGCGTGAGCCGCTCGATCGAAGCGAGCTGCGACCGCTCGTCGGCAGCGCAGAGCGTGAGCGCGGTGCCATCGGCACCGGCGCGGCCCGTGCGACCGATGCGGTGCACGTAGGTCTCGGCGTCGTCGGGGAGATCGAAGTTGATGACGGTGTCGATGTCCTCGACATGGATGCCGCGCGAGGCGACGTCGGTGGCCACGAGCACGCGCGTCCGCCCGCGCTTGAAGCGGTCGAGGCTGCGCACCCGCTGGTTCTGCGACTTGGCACCGTGGATCGCGTCGGCGCCGATCCCCTGCTTGCCGAGGCTCTTGGCGAGGCGGTCGGCGCGGCGCTTGGTGCGCGCGAAGACCAGCACCCGCTCGATCTCGGCATCGCCGAGCAGATCGACCAGGAGGCCGAGCTTCGACGCGCCGTCGACGAAGAAGACCGACTGCGCGATCGGCTCGACCGTCGAGGAGACCGGATCGACGGCGATCTCGACGGGCTGGTGGAGCAGCCGCGGCGCCAGCTCGCGAATCTCGCGCGGCTGGGTGGCCGAGAACATCAGGGTCTGCCGGCGATGCGGCAGGGCCGCCGTGATGCGTCGGACATCGGGAATGAATCCCATGTCGAGCACGCGATCGGCCTCGCCGATGACGAAGGTCTCGACCTTCGAGAGATCGACCTCGCGGTCGGCCATCAGGTCGAGGAGCCGGCCGGGCGTGGCCACGAGCACGTCGACGCCCCGGCGAAGCGAGGCCACCTGCGGGCGCTTGCCGACGCCGCCGAAGACCACGTCGCTCCGGATCCGGCGTCCGGGCACGTAGCTGCGGAGGCTCTCGTCGATCTGTGCGGCCAGCTCGCGGGTCGGCGCCAGCACGAGCGCCCGGATCGGGCGCCGGCCCGCGCCGCGCGGCGCATGGCGGAGAAGGCGGTCGAGGATCGGCAGCGCGAAGGCGGCCGTCTTGCCGGTGCCCGTCTGGGCGCTGGCGAGCACGTCGCGGTCGGCGAGCGCATGAGGAATCGCCTCGCGCTGGATCGGCGTGGGCTGGCGGTAGCCGATACTCGCCAGACGGGCGACGAGCGAGGGCTCGAGCGCAAGCGCAGCGAAGCCGCTCACGGTGTCGGCCTCGGAGAAATCGGTCGGTAGGGCTGAAGTGGACAATGGAGTTCCAATCGTCGGCGCATGCGAGATGCGCCGGGGTTCTGCGTCTCGACACGAGACGCGAGGATGAAGATCGCTTTCGCGAAGGGGGCGGGTTCGTTCCTAGCGGGCCGGCCGCTTGTAGGCCTCGGCCACTTCGAGCGAGCGCGACTGCCGGAGCACGGCGCCGAGCTGCGACCCGAGGATGTCGGGGGTCCAGCTGTACATCGCATCGCTCGTCCTGGCGCCTTCGGGCTTGGTGCACATGCGCTCGCGCCGGCCCCAGAGGAGCAGATAGGGCTTCCCTTCCTCCTGGGCGACGCGCAGCTCGGCCGCCACACGTGGCGACGAGTTCGTGTGCTCGCCGCACAGGACGACCACCTCGTCGACGGCCTGGATACGCCGTCGCACCCGGCTCTTCCAGACGTCCGACATGAGACCGCCTTCGCTATGCGAGGACAGCTCGAAGCTCGACGCGGCCGACTTCGCCTCGTCGCAGAGACGGGCGCGGAGGTCGCGATCGTTGTCGCCGTCGAAGCTCACATAGACACGGATTCGGGACATGGGTTCGCCGCGGGGGTCGTGGTGCCTGGAAGGGAATGGATGGTCGGAAGGCCGCACCGGCCCGCCCGGGTTGGAGTCTGGCTCCCTCCCGGACGGGCCGACGAGAATCCGGATGGCCTAGCGGTAGCCGCCGCCACCACCGCCACGCTGGCGGTCCTGGGCCTCGTTCACGCGGATGCTGCGTCCGCCGAGATCCGAGCCGTCGAGGGCGCGGATCGCATCGTCCGCGGCGCTCGCCTCGCTCATCTCGACGAACGCGAAGCCGCGCGGGCGGCCCGTCTCGCGATCCGTGATGACCTTGACCGAATCGACACTTCCGTGGCGCTCGAACACGCCGCGCAGGTCGTCCTCGGTCGAGGAGAAAGGAAGGTTTCCAACGTAAAGCTTCTTGCTCAAAGTACAGTCCTTGTCGCAGCCCACAGTCTTCGGAGCAGCGACGGGCTCCGGCGTCTCGCCCGGCCTGTCCGGACTCGAGACCCCATCGCAAATGAACGTCTCTGCCCACGCCGCGCTTCTGGCACGGGGTGACCGAAGACCTGAAAGGTGATTTCGACGGGAATGACAGGGTGGGCCGTGGAGCGGGATGCTCGGGCCGGAAGCTGTGGACCGATCGGAAGCGCCTCTCGAAGCCCGAAGGTAGCAGACCGCCCGGGAAGCGCTCAGGCCGGCTCGGACGCGAGCCGGCGGGCCACCACCCGGTAGACGTCGGGGCTGAAGCCGAGTCCGACATGGGTGCTCGCCACCTCGACGTGTTCCACCCCCGGATCGCGGCGGTCGATACAGGCCTGCCAGGCCACCACGCCATCGTTCCGGGTGTAGATGGCCGTCACCGGCACCCGGAGGGGACGCGCGGTGCGCCGCTCCACCTCAGCCTCGATCTCGTCGAGGTCGAAGCCGAGCCGCGCGTAGTAGGGAGCCGCCGCCGTGTACTTGGGGCCGCCCACCACCGGCGTCCCCAGCGTCACCACCCGGACCACCGATTCCGGGAGTTCACGCGCCGCCTCGCGCGCCAGGTAGCCGCCAAGGCTCCATCCCACCAGCCGCACGGGCGCACCGGCGAGATCGGCCTCGCGCGCCACCCGCCGCGTCACCCTCGGGATCAGGTCGGGGACGTTTCCGTCGTTGCGGCCGCGCGACCCGCCCGCCACGCGGTAGCCGATCCAACGCAGATAGGCGCGGAGGATCAGGGTCGACTCGTCGCCCGTCCCGAATCCGGGCAGTACGAGCACGGGCCGACCGTCGCCGCGCGGCTCGCGCGCGAGCGCAGCCGAACGCCACAGCAGGCGCGGAAGCTCGGCGAGCGCCTGGGCCTCGCGGGCGAGCAGGACCATCGCGGGCCGCTCGGGCGCCGCGAGGGGGAGCTCGGCGAAGGGGTCGGCGGCCGGTTCGGATGCGGCCGGGCGATCGTTCTGGGGCGGGTTCACTCTGTGGGTTCCTCGGGCGCCGGCGCGGCGTCTGAGGTCATCCTGCCATCTCGGGCCGATGGGTCGAGCCGATCAGCGGCGCGAGCGGCGGGCGCGCCAGCCGCGGGCCGACGATCCGGCCAGCAAGAGCCCGAGTCCGAGGGATGCCGTCGCCGGTTCCGGCACGATCTCGATCGAGTCGATCTGGCCCGCCACGTCGGCCGAATCGAAGGTCTCGGGGTCTTCCCACGAAACGAAGAAGCTCCCACCGCCGAGCAGGAGCGGATCGTCGGGCCGCGCGAGCGGGGGCGGGCTCGTGCTGAAGAGGGTCGCCGTCGTGTCGACCCATTCGAGCTGGGCGTTCACGAAGGCCTTCCCGTTGGCGAGCGCCGGCCCGATGCCCGACTCGCCGGACGCGATGCTCAGGGTGTCGGCGCCCGCGGCGTCGTCGACGGTGAGGGTGCTCGCCATGGCCGCGGTGGCGGTGAACGCGGGAAGCTCGAAGACGAAGCCCGTGGTGGCGTCGAAGTTGCTGAAGTTGAGACCACCGCCGGTCGCGAGGGCCGCGTCGTCGAAGGTGAAGGTGGCCGACATGGCGTTCCCCACGGCGAACTCGCCGTCGGTGCCCGACTCGCTCGTCACCGTTCCGGTGACCATGAAGACGATGCTGGCGGCACGCGCCGAGGGGGCCATCGCGACGCCGAGGATCAGGGCGAGAGCCGCCACGAGGGGGTGCCCGATCCGGGTGGACCGGGCGGATCGATGCAACTGCAGCATGGTGGACAGCCTCCTCAATCGTGGGCGCGCCCTGTCGAACCGCTCGCGAGAACCGCTCGCGATCGGCAACCGTGTCGCACGCGCCGGGCGCCGAGCACCCTTCGGGCCCGCCCCGGTGGCGGGCGATGCTTCGACCGGCCTCACGGCCCGGCGCGCCCCCAGGAGACTCCGGACACGCGGCCCGACAGAGCGGGCCGCCCAGGGCATGGGCGCCGCCCCCGCCGGTCCTCGGAGAGAGTGGACCTGAAGCCCGGGTGGGTGTCAGCCGTCTGCGGGACTCCGAGCTGGCCGGCCCGTCAGGGGCCCCGAAGGGTCCCCTGGGGACATTCCGCCGCCCGAACCCTCCCTCGCCTCGACGGGAACCGTCTCCCTCCCGCGGGCCCGGGCGGCGGAATGCCATCCGGGGCTAGCGCTGGCCCGGCGGTCGCTGGCTTCGGCGCTCCCGCGCCTTGGCCCGCAGCTCGCGCCGCGCGACTTCGAGCTCCGCGAGCTGAGCCTCGTCCAGTACCTCCGCGAGGTCGGCGTCGAGCTGGCGGCGGCTCTCCTGGATCGCCCGGAACATCTCGGGCGGTCGCATCGAGCCCGTCTCTCGAGCGCGTCGCAGCTCCTGCACCCGCTCCCCATGGGCCATGAAGGCGGCCTCGACGAACGGCGCCTGCTCGTCGGTCAGCTGGAGGCGTTCCGATACGGCGTCGTAGAACGCCGCAGGATCGAAGGCCTGCGCATCGGCGTCGGCGGCAAAGGTCATGGCAGCGGCGACGGCCGCCAGGGCAGTATGGATCTTCTTCGGCACGTTCGGGTCTCCTGTCTGATGGTGAGTTGCTGCTTGGAACGGGCGCACAGAATCGTGGCGAGGTGTCGCGCTCAGAAGCCACCCGGGAGCTCTTCGAGAGCACGCGCGCATCGGGTCGAAAGGCCGTCGCGCTCCTGCACGAGGCAGAGGACGAGACCCGTACCGAGACCTCGGCCCTCGCAGAGCGTCTCGGCCTCGGGCGCGCAGGCGACTTCGATCCCGGACAGTCCCGGTGCGACCGAGCCCGCGAGCGTCCCGAGCACCTCTTCGCGGATGGCCACGAGTTCGACGCGCTCGGCGGGAGTCAGCAACGCGCGCACGTCGAGGAGGACGCCGAGTCGTACCCGCCGGAGCTCGGCCTCGATCGCCGAAAGCGTGTCGACGTCGTCGAGCGCCTCGGCGCGGTGGGGATCGGGCCGCGAGAGGATCTCGCGCAATCGCTCGCGCACACGTTCGCGTTCGTCACGCAGCGCGCGGGTCTCGTCGAAGCGTGCGGCCAGCAGCGCGCGGATCTCGGCCCGGCGCGCCGCGTCGATTCCGAGTCGATCGGCCACCAGATCGAGGACCACGCCGGGCGGACCTTCGGACGGCGACTCGGGGATGGCACGGGCGATCGGGCCGCCGGCCACGAGACCGAGGGCGAGTACGGCTGCGAGGGCCAGGCCCATGGATATCGTTCGCATCCTCTTTCCTCCTTCGCGTCGCAATACGGTTGGGCGGGACGGAGCGCCGAACCTGGGAACACGGGAACGCGGGAACGCATCGGTGCTCCGGATCGGGGACGACGCATCCTCCGAAGGCCCACCCTTGGACACCGGCCCCGCCACGGCGGATTACGCTCAGAAGAGCGAGGCCAGCGTCTCGAGGTCGGGCGGATAGAAATCGTCGCGCAGCTCCTCGTCGCCGAGCTCCGTCGGAAAGAGGACCGCGGACACCCACTCGGGCTCGAGCTCGCTGGGCTCGGACCGCGGCGGTCCACCGAGGACCAGGATCGCGCCCGCCCCGGCAGCCAGGACGGTGGCCGTGGCGGCGCTCACCGGAAGCCAGCGCCGCCGCGACTCGCCGGCCGCGATCCGCTCTTCCAGGCGCACCCGAAATCGCGCGATCTCGCGATCGTCCATCGCGCCCGGGTCGGTCTCGCGGCGCAGTCGTTCGAGAAGCTCGTCGTCTCTCATCGTCCGTCCTCGAAGGTGTCGGCGAGCTCGGTCCGGAGCGTCGCCCTGGCCCTTGCCAGATGGGATTTGATCGTGCCCTCGGCCTTGCCGAGCACTTCGGCGGTACCCCGGATACCGAGCCCCTCGAGCTCGGCGAGTACGAATGCCTCGCGTTGGCCGGTCGAGAGCCGGCCGAGCGCATGGTAGATGCGCCCGCGAAGCAGCGGGTCGGTGGCACGGCGAGGCTCGGCCACGTCACCCGGGTCGGCACCGTCGGCCGTCCAGAAGCGGCGCAGGCCTCGCCAACGTCGATGGTTCGCCGCCTGCCGTACCAGGATCCGATAGAACCAGGTGTCGAGGCTCGCCTCGTCTCGAAACCGGTCGAGCCCGCTCCAGGCGCGCAGGAACGAGTCCTGCGTGACGTCCTCGGCGGCAGCAAGGTCGCCATCGAGGAGCCGCGCCGCCATCCGGCGGGCCCGGCTCAGGTGTCGCGGCACGAAGGCCTCGAAGCGCGCCTCGCGGGTCTGCCTCTCTCGCGGCGGGGCGTCGGCCGAGACGGGGATGGGCTCCTCCAAGATCGTCACGCTCGGAGCTCCCCCGTCCAGTTCGGCGCAGCACGGGCGCTCCCAGCACCGTCCGCCGCGGCGCGCGCCACGCGGCGCGGCGACCGAGCGGCTCGCCCGATCCGTGACGATGGACACCGGCGTCGCCGGAGAGGATTACACCGACGGCCGGGGCGGACGAAGCCGGTCGGGGCAGCCCGCCGCGTGGGCAGCCCCCGACCCAGCTTTCGTTCCAGCTTCCCGTCGTGTCAGAATGACCCCGCGCAGCGCCAACGGCCGGGCAGACTGCCGCGCGCGAGGGGAGCTCGAACATGAAGAGTTGGAATCGGGATCAGGACGCGACGGGGAACGAGCGGGCGGGCGAAGCGACGGGGCACCGGCATGCGTGCCGGCTCGGCCGGGGTGCGGGACTCGGGCAAGCCGGGCGCGCGGTGCGCGCCCGGGCCCGAACGGCAAGCGGTGCCAGCCCGCGGCAGCGGGCGGCCGGCTTCACCCTCGTCGAGCTCCTGGTGGTGATCGCGATCATCGGCGTGCTGGTGGCGCTGCTGCTCCCCGCGGCCGACGATGCGGTCGAGGCGATCGTCGACGCGCGCGTCGCGACGAACGAAGCGATCGCGCAGACGGTGGTCGACCTGCTCGCCGAGGCCGACGAGGAGTGCTTCCGCGAGACCGGCGAGCCCACCACGACGCTGGCGAAGCTGATCGACTTCGCCTGCCGCGACGTCCGCCTCTGCGACCTGCGCGAGCGCCTCGCCGACGGCATGGACGCCGGGAACTCGTTCCTGGTGACGGAACGCGAGGGGCAACGCGCGGTCGTCGCGACGCCCACGGCGCCCGGCCTCTCGGGCCGTCACGCGATCGGTTTCTTCGTGACGAGCGAGGACGACGACGTCTGCGACCCCGACGTCGGCGGCCCCGCCTGCGCGCGCCGGGGCTCGGGCAAGGACACCTTCGTGCTCGCGGTAGGTGAAGGAGTCGACCCGATCCGCTCGGCACGCGCCCGGCTCCACGGGGCCGCCATCCTCGCAGTCAGCCGGCTCGCCCGACTCGGAGCCGAGCAGCTGACGAGCGCCGAGGCCTTCGTCGAGTTCTTCCGGGGCGAGCTCACGAACGGCGACGCGCTCCGCCTTCCGCCCCCGGCCGAGCTCGACGCCGACGGCAACGGTCTGCTCACCCTCGAGGAGCTCTTCGGGGATGGGAGCGTCCGGCCCGCCGACCCGGCGCTCGCCGGGGTGTACGCGGCCTTTCTCGACGATGTCGCGTGTGCCCTTGAGCTCGGCACCGGCGACGAAGACCTCGGCGCCGTGAGCGTCCCGCTCGATCTCACGGATGCCTTCTTCACCGACGGCGACTACCTGCAACGGCTCTTCTCGTACGGGTTCCTCGCCGAGGCCGTGCGCGGCACGCTCCCGCGACGCGAGGGGATCGTGCTCGGCTCGCGGCTCGATCGGGCCGAGCGGGCGGTCGAGCAGCGGAACGAACGCTCCGAGCGCGCACTCGTGGCGAGCTTCCTGAGGACCCTCGAGCGGTTCGCGGGCGAGCGGGTCGACTTCGAGTCCGCCGAATCCTGGGCCCGGTACGTGGAGCTCGTCGACGTCACGGACGCCGAGCTCGGCGACTAGACCGACGAGCCCCCGCTCGCGAACGGGGCCGGCGGATCCTGCGCCCGGGCCCGGTCGCGGCGACCGCCGCGGGGCGGGGCGGCCCGCCCCGCGCTCGGACCGTCAGCCCTCGAAGGCCTTACGCGGCTCGCTCGGACCGTCCGCCTTCTCGCCCTTCAGATGGGCGAGCATGGTGTCGGCGTCCGACACCTCGAAGGGGTCGCTCTCGCACAGGTCTTCGAAGCCCGGCTCGACGAACATCTTCACGATCTTGCCGTCGTCGACCAGCATCGAGTAGCGCCACGAGCGCATCCCGAAGCCCAGATTGGCCTTATCGACGAGCATCCCCATCTTGCGGGTGAACTCGCCATTGCCGTCGGGCAGCAGGAAGATGTTCTGATTGCCCTGGTCCTTGCCCCAGCGGAACATCACGAAGGCGTCGTTCACCGAGAGGCAGATCACCTCGTCGATGCCCTGCGCCTTGAACTCGTTGTAGAGCTCGTCGTAGCGCGGCAGATGGTTCGACGAGCACGTCGGCGTGAAGGCGCCGGGCAGCGAGAACACCACCACCTTCTTCCCGCCGAAGATCTCCTTGGTGGTCTTGTCCTCCCAACGGAAGGGGTTGGCGCCTCCCACGGATTCGTCGCGGACGAGGGTCTTGAAGGTCACGTCCGGAACGCGGTCATTCACGATCATGGGTCGGGTCT
>CAYYUT010000056.1:0-10918 GCA_964474935.1 uncultured Spirochaetales bacterium | reverse complement strand
GGCACCCTCGCCATGATCCGGCGGGTGAACGCTAGCTACGGGCACACCAAGATCCCGCCCGGAGTGAAGGAGATCCTTGACTTTTGGGATGGCGTCAAGGGGGAGGCCGCGTCCGCGCAGGGCTTGTCGTGGCTACACAAGGGCGGGCCCTACGCCGACGGCGGGTGGCGGCCGAGGTCGTCTGGTTCGAGAGCTTCGATGGCACCCGCCTGCACGGTTGGCGCCTGCCCGCCGATCCCTCGCTCGAGCCCCTCGGAAGCGTGGTGTTCCTGCACGGAAACGCGGAGAACATCTCCACCCACGTCGGCCAGGTCGCCTGGCTCCCGAACTCGGGCATCGAGGTCTTCCTGTTCGACTATCGTGGCTACGGCCTGTCCGAGGGCAACGCCGAGCTCGGCGGGGCGCACCACGACGCCGAGGCGGCGATCCGTCTCGCAGCGGAGCGTGCCGCCGGTCGGGGTCTTCCCCTGGTGGTGTTCGGCCAGAGTCTCGGGGGCGCCATCGCATTGACGTCGGTGGCGCGCGTGCAGGACGAGCTCGCGATCGAGGCCCTCGTGGTCGATTCGGCGTTCAGCGGCTTTCGGCGCATTGCCCGCCAGGTGCTCGGCCGTTTCTGGCCGACCTGGCCCCTGCAATGGCCCCTGGCCCTCCTGGTCCCCGATCGGCCCGACCCGACCGGAGCCGCGCGTGCGCTCGACGTCGCTCTCCTCGTGGTCCACGGCGATGCGGACCGGATCGTTCCCGTCTCGCATGCCGCACGCATCGCCTCGGCGGCACGCGAAGGCCGCTCGCCCGCCGTCGACGTCTGGATCGTGGCGGGTGCCGACCACATCCAGTCGCTGCAACGCGTTTCCATTCGAAGGGATTTCGTGCGCTATCTCGGACACGCTTTCGCGGGTGGATCGCTGCAAACGGCTCGCGTTCGTGAGCAAAAGAGAACCGGTTTCCATTCGTTCGACTGACCGAAGCACCGCTTCCGGTCTGCGATCCCACTGGCCGCGTGCCGGGTGCTTCGCCAGCCTCGGCGCCCACATGAACACCGATGCCATCCCGTGTCCCGAAGAGCTGAGGCGCCTGTCACCCGACGCGCTCGAGCGTGTCGCCCAGTCGATCCGCGACGAGCTCGTGGCGGTCGGTGCCGAGATCGGGGGCCACTTCGCCGGCAGCCTGGGCGCGGTCGAGCTCGCCGTGTCGCTGCATGCGACCTTCGACACACCCCGCGACCGCATCGTGTGGGACGTCGGCCACCAGGCCTATGCCCACAAGATCCTCACGGGTCGCGGCCGCGACCTGCGGCGCATCAAGCAGGCCGACGGTCCGAGCGGATTCCTGCGTCGCTCCGAGAGCCCCTACGACGCATTCGGCGCGGGGCATGCGGGTACCTCGGTGTCCGCAGCGCTCGGAATGGCCGAGGCGTTCGCACGCATGGGCTCCACCGCCCGGGCGGTCGCGGTGCTCGGCGACGGCGCGTCGACGGCGGGGATGTCGTTCGAGGCGCTGAACCATGGGGGCCATCTCGGGGCGCGCCTGCGGGTGGTCTACAACGACAACGGGATGTCGATCGCGCCGAACGTCGGTGGCCTGCATCGCACCGGGCGCAAGCGCGAATACTTCGAGGCGCTCGGCTGGAAGGTGATCGGCCCGGTCGACGGCCACTCGCTCGCCGCCCTGCTGCCCGCCGTTCGCGAGCTCCGCGACGCCGAGGGTCCCTGCCTGCTCCACGTGCGCACCCGCAAGGGCGCCGGCTTCGCCCCCGCCGAGGCCGATCCCTTCCGCTGGCACGCGACCACCCCGTTCGATGCGACGGCCGGCGTGCGACACGCGCGCTCCGCACCCCGCACCTGGACCCACGCGTTCGCGGACGCCCTCGGCCGGGTGGCCGACGACGACCCGCGGGTGGTGGCGATCACGGCCGCCATGCCCGACGGCACGGGCCTCGATCGTTTCGCCCGGCGTCACCCCGACCGCGTCTACGACGTCGGCATCGCGGAGCAACACGCGGTGACCTTCGCGGCCGGCCTCGCCGCCGAAGGGTTGCGACCCGTGTGCGCCATCTACTCGAGCTTCCTGCAGCGCGCCTTCGACCAGATCGTCCACGACGTGGCCCTCCAGGATCTCCCCGTGGTCTTCGCGCTCGACCGGGCGGGTCTCGTCGGGGGCGACGGCCCGACCCACCACGGCCTGCTCGACCTGGCCTACCTGCGGATGGTCCCTGGTCTGGTGGTGGCCGCGCCACGCGACGAGGACGAGCTCGCCTCGATGCTGGCGATGGCGTGCCGCTCCGAGCGCCCCTTCGCGATCCGCTTCCCGCGCGGACCGGTGCCCGCTCCGATCCCGACCCGACTGGCGGCGCGCGGCGCGACCTCCGCAACGACTCCTGTGTCACCGCGACGTGTCGGCTCCCCGGCCGGAGCCGAGTGGCTACGGGACGGAGAGACGCTGGCCCTCGTGGCGATCGGTCGGACCGTGTCGCCGGCGCTCGAGGCGGCCGATGAGCTCGCCACGCGCGGGATCTCCGCGCGGGTGCTCGATGCGCGTTTCGTGAAGCCGCTCGACGAGGTGTGCCTGCTCGAGGCGGCACGACGACTCGGACGCATCGTCACGATCGAGGACCATGCCCGGATCGGAGGGCTCGGCTCGGCGGTCGCCGAACTCGTCGCCGAGCACGCTCCCATGTGTCGGCTGCTCTCGCTCGGCGTGGGCGACGCCTTCGTGCAGCACGCCAGCGTCGAGCACCAGCGAAGCGAAGCCGGAATCGACGCGGCCGCGATCGTCGCCCGGGTGCTGGGCTGGCTCGAGAAGGACGCGCTGCCCCGGACCGACGCCAGCGAGCCGCGGACTGCGGCCCCGGCCGTGGCGGCGGCTCCGCGATGAGCAGCTGGGTCGACGCCGCCTACGGGATGCAGGTCGAGAGCCTCGGCGAAGCGCACCGCCACTGCGCGCGCGTGGGTCGCGATTCGGGCTCGAGCTTCGCCTCCACCTTCTGGATGTTTCCGCTCCCGCAACGTCGGGCCCTGCGCGCGGTCTACGCCTTCTGCCGCCTCGCCGACGACATCGCCGACCATCCGGCGGTGGCCGGAGACCGGGGCCGCCTGCTCGAGCGCTGGCACGGCGAGCTCGACCGGGTCTACCAGGGGCGCTCCCAGCATCCGGTCGGGCTCGCGCTCGCCGATGCGGTGGAGCGCTATCGGCTGCCCGAGTCGGTGTTCCGCGAGCTGCTCGAGGGGATCGCCTGGGACCTGCAGGGCGGGTCGCCTCGGACCTACGACGAGCTCACCCGCTACTGCCACCAGGTCGCCTCGACCGTCGGCTCGCTCGTGGTGCGGATCCGCGGCTTCCACAACGCGCGTTCGCTCGTCTACGCCGACGTCCTCGGGATCGCCGTCCAGCTCACGAACGTGCTCCGCGACGTGGGCGACGACGCCCGCTCGGGGCGGATCTATCTGGCACGCGAGGATCTCGACCGGATGGGGGTCTCGGAAGAGAGCCTCGCGTGCCACACACCGAGCGCGCCCCTGCGCGAGCTGCTCGCGGTCTACGCCGAGCGGGCCCGGATCCTGTACGAACGCGCCGAGGCGCTGCTCCCTCCGGAGGACCGGCGCGCCCTGCGCCCCGCCGAGGCCATGGGTCGGATCTACCGGGCGCTCCTCGAGGATCTGCACCGGCGTCGCTTCCCCTGTCTCGAGGAGCCCCTCCGCCTGTCGCGCCGCAAGCGCATCGCCATCGCCGCCTCGGTATGGCTCGGCCTCGGAGGCTCGGCGTGAGCGCGATCAGCGAACGCAAGCTCGCGCACCTCGCGCTCTGCGCAGAAGGTGACGTCGAGGCTGCCCACGGCAACCTGCTCGATCAGGTGAGCCTGCTCCACGAGGCGCTTCCCGAGCTCTCGTGGGAGGACGTCGATCCGTCGGTCGAGCTGCTCGGCAAGCGGCTCGAGCTTCCGGTAGTGGTGACCGGAATGACCGGGGGA
Source organism: uncultured Spirochaetales bacterium (assembly GCA_964474935.1). Lineage (GTDB taxonomy): Bacteria > Myxococcota_A > UBA9160 > UBA9160 > JAFDDA01 > CAYYUT01. Next base: position 6,951 of record CAYYUT010000056.1, on the reverse strand, counting down.
GCGGCCGAGGCGGGTCGCATCAATCGGGCGCTGGCCCAGGCGGCTGCGAAGCTCGGTATCGGAATGGGAGTGGGCTCGCAGCGGGCGATGCTGCTCGATCCCGAGCTCGGGGCGAGCTATCGCGTCCGCGACGTCGCGCCCGAGATCCTGCTCTTCGCGAACATCGGGGTGGTGCAGGCCCGCGAGAGCGGGACGGCCGCGGTGGCCGATCTGGTCGGGTCGATCGAGGCCGACGCGCTCTGCGTGCATCTGAATCCCGCCCAGGAGCTCGTCCAGGACGAGGGCGATCGCGACTTCCGGGGAGGTCTCGCGACGATTCGCGATCTGGTGGCGGCGCTGCCCGTGCCGGTGGTGGTGAAGGAGACCGGCTGCGGGCTCGCGCCGAGAACCCTCGCCCGACTGCGCGAGGCCGGGGTCGAGCACGTCGACGTCGCGGGCTCCGGGGGGACGAGCTGGACGGCCGTCGAGGCGCAGCGCGGCTCGGCACGCCAGCGCGCTCTCGGGCAGGCGCTCTGGAACTGGGGCATCCCGACCGCGGCCTCCCTCGTGTTCGCACGCCGCGCGGGGCTCGCGACCATCGCGTCGGGCGGGGTGCGCGGTGCCGCCGACGTGGTGAACGCCCTCGCCCTCGGTGCGACGGTGGCCGGAATGGCGCTCCCGTTCCTGCGGGCCTGGACGGAGGACCGCGAGAGCGGACTCCTCGAGTTCGGTGCCCGCCTGTCGGACGAGGTGAGGGCGCGGATGCTCCTGACGGGAGCGCCCGATGTGGCGGCGCTGCGCGAGGCGCCGAGGGTCGTTGGCCCCGCACTCGAGCGCTGGATCGGCCGATGAGCTCGACCGAGGGCGAATCTCTCACCGAGGCTCTCGTCGGGGAAGGTGCGGAACGGCCCGGCTCCGGGGGCTCGGAGTGGCGTATCGCCTGGGCATCACGGACCGGATCCGCGGTCCCGGTCGGTGATGCCGCTTGCCCGACCGGGCAATCGGCACGACACTCGGGGATTGGTCGAGGAGCCGCCGGAGAGGTCGGATGTCGCGAACCGAGTCGCAGCAGCGGAAGCAGCCTCCCGTGGACCTCGAGTCTCGTCCGCCGGACGAGCGCAGCGGCAAGGAGCAGACCCAGGCCCGGATCCTGCGCGCGGCGGCCGAGCTCTTCGCCGAACGCGCCTACCATGCGACCAGCATCACGGCGGTCGCCGAACGCGCGGGGGTCAGTCGCGGAGCGATCTTCTGGCACTTCGCCGACAAGGCGAGTCTCTTCCGCGAGGTCTGCCGGAGCGCGACCGAGCCGTTCATCCGCAAGTTGGACGAGTCGCTCGAAGGCCTCGATCCGCGCAAGAAGATCTTCGAGATGTTCTCGGTCTACGAGGGTTTCGCGGCGGGCCACGGCGACACGGTCCGTATCTTCCTGCGCTGGTTCTTCGATTCTCCGGACGAGGCGAGCGCGCCTCGTCAGGCCCTGCTCGAGCTCCACGATCGCTTCTGCGACGAGCTTCGCGACTGCATCGAGGCGGTCGTGGGAGACCGTGGCGAAGCCTCCGCCCTCGCTGCCGGTCTCGTCGCCCAGATGGACGGAGGACTCCTCCTGCTCCTCCTCGACGAGGATCCCGTCCGTCGCGAGCGGCGCGCCGCCGGTCTCCGAGCCCTCGCCGAGGCCGCCCTCCCGCGCCGCTAGCCTCGGCTCGACCCGCGGCCCGGCCGGCAACGGCGAGCATCCCATCGCGCTCCCGAACGCCCACGAGGTCCACTCGCAGGCGGCCCACGAGAACTTCCCGGTGGCGCTCCGGATCCTGCCCGGTCGGCAGCGTCGGGATCTAGCTGCGCTCTACGGCTTCGAGCGCCAGGTCGACGAAGCGGGCGACGAACTCGAGGGCGACCGCCTCGCGGCCCTCGACGAGATCGACCGTCAGCTCGATACGCTCTTTGCGGGCGGCGAGCCGTCGCATCCGCTGCTCCGCGAGCTTGCGCGGACGGTGCACGAGCGGGGCCTCTCGGAGGCGCCGCTCCGCGATCTGGTCGAGGCCAATCGACGCGACCAGTCGGTGCACGACTACGGGAGCTGGGCCGAGCTCTCCGAGTACTGCGCGCTCTCGGCGAACCCGGTCGGGCGGCTGGTGCTCGAGGTCTTCGGCGTGGCGACGTCCGAACGCATCGGCCACTCGGACCGGGTGTGCACGGCCCTCCAGCTCGTGGAGCACTGCCAGGACGTGCGCGAGGACGCCGAGCGCGGCCGCATCTATCTGCCCCGGGAGGAGCGCCAGCGCTTCGGAGTCGGCAACCCCGCCCTGCGCGCGACCCGTGCCGACGAGCCCCTGCGGCGCCTGATCGCGTTCGAGCTGGTGCGCGTGCGCTCCCTGCTGGCGGACGGGACGCGGCTCGTCGCGTCGCTCCGCGGCTTCGCGCGGCTGGCCGTCGCGGGCTTCGTCGCGGGCGGACTCGCGGCGGCCGACGCCATCGAGCGACGCGACCACGACGTGATGGCGGGCGCACCCCGCGCGCGCCGCCGCGACGTCCTGCGGCACGCCTGGAGGCTCTGGTGGAGCCGACCGGCACCGGGCGACCGGCCGGAAGGGATCGCACGATGAACCGACCGCACGTCGTCGTGGTGGGCGGGGGCCTGGCTGGGCTCCAGGCGGCGGTCGCCTGCGTGGATGCCGGCGCCCGCGTCAGCCTGCTCGAGGCGCGCCCGCGTCTCGGCGGCGCGACCTGGTCGACCCGCAAGCACGGTCTCGACATCGACAACGGACAGCACGTCTTCCTGCGTTGCTGCAGCGCCTACCGGGCGTTCCTGGCCCGGCTCGGCGTGGCGGATCGGGTGTTCCTGCAGCCGCGGCTGTCGGTCCCGGTGCTCGCGCCCGGACACCGGACGCAGTGGATCCGTCGCAGCCGGCTCCCCGCGCCCCTGCACCTCGCGACCAGCCTGGTGCGCTTCGCGCACCTCGCGCCTCGCGAGCGCTGGCGGGCGGCGCGCGCGGCCGCAGCCCTCGGTCGGGTTCCGCTCGACGATCCGGCCACCGACGGCGTCCGTTTTGGCGACTGGCTTCGCAGACACGGTCAGGGGGAGCGCGCCACCAGCGTCTTCTGGGACCTGCTGCTGCGTCCCACCCTGAATCTGCCGGCCGAGGACGCCTCGCTCGCGCTCGCCGCCAAGGTCTTCCAGACGGGATTGCTCGAACGCAGCGATGCGGGCGACATCGGCTGGTCGCGTGTGCCGCTCGGTGCGCTCCATGCCGAGCCGGCGGCCGATCTGCTCGCGCGGGCGGGCGCCGACGTGAGGCTCCGCGCCCGGGGCGACGCCGTCGAGATCGAGGAGGGGCGGCCCTGCGTGTGGAGCGACGGCGAGCGGATCCGGCCGGATGCCCTCGTGCTGGCCACCGACCACGAGGCCGCGGCGCGCCTGCTCCCGACCGCGGCTGGCTGCGATCTCGAGGGCATCGCGTCGCTCGGTCGCTCTCCGATCCTGAATCTCCACGTGCACCTCGACCGGCCGGTGATGTCGCACGAGTTCGCGGTCGCGACGCTCGACTCGCCCCTCGAGTGGATCTTCGATCGGACCCGATCGTCGGGCGCGGGCCGCGGTCAGGTGCTGGCCATCAGCCTGTCGGCCGCCGATCCGTGGGTCGGGCTGCCCGTGGCGCGCCTGCGCGAGATCTTCGTGCCCGCGCTCGCCGCGCTCTTCCCGCGAGCGCGCGACGCCCGGGTGCTCCAGTTCTTCGCGACCTGCGAGCGCGCCGCGACCTTCCGGCAGGGGCCCGGGACCCGGCGCCATCGGCCGCGAGCGGGGACATCGATCCCGGGCCTCGCGATCGCGGGCGCGTGGACCGACACGGGCTGGCCCGCGACGATGGAGGGCGCGGTGCGGAGCGGGGTCGAGGCCGCACGCGTGGCGCTCGCCGCGGCCGGGCACCGCGGGCGTTCCGGCCCCACCGCCGCTCCCAGACTGGCGCGCCAGACCGGCTCGAAGCGTCCGCACCCGGGCGTGGCCGCGGCCTGAGCCGCGCCCCACCGCCCGTCCCCACCGATCGAGGAGGCAGCCATGCAACGACCGAACCCGGAACCCCAGCAGGACGTCCACGAGGCCGCGTCGCGCTGTCTCGAGAACGCGCGCGCGCATCTCCTCTCGCTCCAGGAGCCCGAGGGCTACTGGAAGGCCGAGCTCGAGACGAACGTGAGCATGGACGCCGAGGATCTCTTCCTGCGCGAGTTCCTCGGGATCCGCGACGAGGAGACGCTCGCCGAGACGGCCCGTTGGATCCGCTCGCAGCAGGTCGCGGGTGGAGGCTGGGCCACCTTCCACGGGGGCGATCCCGATCTGTCGGCGACGATCGAAGCCTACACGGCACTGCGCCTCGCCGGGGATCCGGTGGATGCGCCGCACATGCGGCGCGCGGCCGAGCTGGTGCGCGATCTCGGCGGAATCGAGGGCTCTCGCGTCTTCACCCGGATCTGGCTCGCGGTGCTCGGCGAATGGTCGTGGAACGACCTGCCGGCCCTGCCGCCCGAGGTGATCCTGCTCCCGAAGTGGTTCCCGCTCAACATCTACGACTTCGCCTCGTGGGCGCGTCAGACCATCGTGCCCCTCACGGTGGTGGCCTCGTTCCGGCCGTCGCACGCGCTCGGCTTCCGGCTGGGCGAGCTGCGCACCGGTGCGGCCAAGCCCGCGCGCGAGTCGCTCTCGACCTGGGCGGGTCGCTTCCAACGGCTCGATGCCTGGCTCCATCGCTACGAGCGCCGGCCGATCGCGCCGCTCCGGCGCCACGCGCTGCGTGTGGCCACGGAATGGATCCTGCGGCGCCAGGAGGCGGACGGATGCTGGGGAGGCATCCAGCCGCCCTGGGTCTACTCGCTGATGGCCCTACGGCTCCTCGGCTTCCCGGTCGACCATCCGGCGATGCGTGCGGGCCTCGAGGGTCTCGACGGGTTCGCGATCCGGGACGACCGGGGGCGCCGCTTCGAGGCCTGCCAGTCGCCGGTCTGGGACACCTGTCTCTCGGCCGTGGCGCTCCGCGATGCGGGGCTGGCGCCCGAGCATCCCGCGCTGCTGCGTGCCGCCGACTGGATGCTCGAGCGGGAGGTCCGCACGCCGGGCGACTGGTCGGTGCGTCGTCCGGACCTCGAGCCCGGCGGCTGGTCGTTCGAGTTCGCGAACCGCACGTATCCCGATCTCGACGACACGGCCGAGGTCATTCTCGCGCTCCGTGGCGTGTCGCATCCCGACGTGGCGCGCGCCAAGGAGATCGAGCTCGCGGTGCAGCGGGGCATGGCCTGGAGCCTCGGGATGCAGTGTCGCGACGGCGGTTTCGCGGCCTTCGACGTCGACAACACCCGGGGCCTCTGCACCGAGCTTCCCTTCTGCGACTTCGGCGAGGTGATCGATCCGCCGAGCGCCGACGTCACGGCGCACGTGCTCGAGATGCTGGCCGAGGCGGGGCTCGCCGACGATCCGCGCGCACGCGCGGCCCGCGACTGGCTGCTCCGGGCCCAGGAGCCCGACGGATCGTGGTTCGGGCGTTGGGGAGCCAACCATGTCTACGGCACGGGAGCGGTCGTGCCCGCGCTCGTGGCAGCCGGCGTGAAGCCGGCCTCGCCTCCGATCCGGCGCGCCGTCCACTGGCTCGAGAGCGTCCAGAACGAGGACGGCGGCTTCGGCGAGGATCTGCGTTCGTACGTCGACCCGGGCTGGCGAGGGAGCGGCGCCTCGACGCCGTCGCAGACCGCCTGGGCCCTGCTCGCCCTGCTCGCGGCCGGCCAGCGCGGGGAGGTGGTGGAGCGTGGCATCGCGTGGCTGGTTCGCGCCCAGCGCGCGGACGGCGGATTCGACGAGCCCGAGTTCACCGGCACCGGTTTCCCCGGCGACTTCTACATCCGGTACCACCACTACCGGATCGTGTTCCCGCTGATGGCGCTCGGTCGCTATCTGGGGGCGCGCGCTTGACCCGGGCTTCGCTCGTCGTGACGGCGCTCGGGGTCGAAGCCCTGGCGCTGCGTCTCGGAGCCCGGGATCTGCGGATCGTTCGCTCCGGCATGGGGCCGGTGCGCGCCCGTGCGACGGCCGCCACGCTCGCCCGCGACCCGGTGTCGGCGATGGTGGTGGCGGGGCTGGGCGGCGCGCTGGTCGACGACCGGCGGCCGGGAGAGCTCTTCGTCGCCGACCGCCTGATCGGCCCCGACGGTCGCGAGCGCAGCCTCGAGGGCGCATCGCTTCGCCGGGTGCTCGCCCACCAGGGTCTCGAGGCGCGCGGCGGGGTGCTGGTCTCGAGCGAGACGATCGTCTCGGGCGCGGCGCGCGAGCGCCTCGCCGCGACCGGTGCGTCGGTGGTGGACATGGAGTCGGCCTGGCTCGCTGAGGGCGCGGCCGGGCGGCCCCTCGCCGTGCTGCGGGTGGTGGTGGACGGCCCGGACCGCGAGCTCTGGCGCCCCGCGACCCTGCGCAATGGCTGGCGGGCGCTCCGCGCGCTCGGCCGGGCGGCGTCAGCCCTCCGCCTCTGGGCCGCATCGGCCCACGATGTCGTCGCGCCCGACGACGCCTCGACCATTCCGACCGGCCGCGAGCTCTCGCGCGCCGAGTCCTAGGAGTCTTCGATGTCCGTACCGATCTCACAGATGTGGGCCGTGGCGAGTCACGTCCTCGGCCACAAGCTTCGCGGCCAGGAGCGCTATCCGCTCGTCCTGATGCTGGAGCCGTTGCTGCGCTGCAATCTGGCCTGCGCGGGCTGCGGGAAGATCCAGTATCCCTCGCACGTGCTGCGCGATCACCTCTCGGTCGACGCTTGTCTGCGCGCGGCCGACGAGTGCCCGACGCCCGTGGTGAGCATCGCGGGGGGCGAGCCCCTGCTGCATCCCGAGATCGATCGGATCGTCGAAGGACTCGTGGCGCGGTGCCGGTACATCTACATATGAACGAACGCCCTGCTCCTCGAGGAGAAGCTCGATCGCTTCGAGCCGACCAAGTAC